>CAYVVK010000004.1:32135-32547 GCA_964454855.1 uncultured Phaeodactylibacter sp.
TGTTCATCAGCGCAAGAGCGCCATTAGTATAAAATGAACGGTCGCCGGCCCTGCCTTTTCTCAAAAAGGCATAATTTCATTCAGTAACCAAGTCAAATAGCGACCTTATACCATATATAAAACGAACCGAGTCCATGAAGCGAATCCTTAAAGCAACTGGAATCATCACCATCCTGCTCGTCGGGATGGCCGCTTCCTTCCAGCCCACCAACAAGTACTTTGAGATACTTAAGAACATCGAAATTTTCACCAACCTCTACAAAGAGATCAACACCTACTACGTCGACGAGGTAGACCCCGGCCAGTTGATGCGCACCGGCATCGATGCCATGGTGGAGTCGCTCGACCCCTTCACCAACTACATTTCTGAGTCGGAGATCGAAGGCTACCGCTACATGACCGAAGGAAAGTA
>CAYVVK010000005.1:0-2910 GCA_964454855.1 uncultured Phaeodactylibacter sp.
CGATATTGCCAAACCGCCTACCAAGCGCTTCCACCCGGATCTGGGGTGGACCTTCCACGGGCATGAGGCCCTGGGCGCTACCATGGTGCCCCGTATTTTCAAAAACCTGCGCCTGCCGCTGGACCATAAAATGAAATTCGTGCAGAAACTGGTGCGCCTGCACCTGCGCCCCATCAGCCTGACCAAGGAAAACATCACCGACTCGGCCATCCGCCGCCTGCTGTTCGAAGCCGGAGACGACATCGATGACCTCATGCTGCTTTGTGAGGCAGACATTACCTCCAAAAATCCCCGCAAAGTACAGCGCTACCTCGAAAACTATGAGATGGTGCGCGAACGCCTGGCGGAAGTGGAAGAAAAAGACCACCTGCGCAACTGGCAGCCGCCCATTTCCGGTGAGGCCATCATGGAAACCTTTGAAATCAAACCTTCCCGCACCGTGGGCATCATTAAAAATGCCATACGGGAGGCCATCCTCGATGGCCATATCCCTAATGAATACGAAGCCGCCTATCAGTTCATGCTGGAAAAGGGAAGGGAACTGGGGCTGAAAGTGCCGCAAGGGAATAATTAAGTCAAAAGGTAAAACCGCGAAAGCCAAAAGATAAAAGCAGGCACGCTGATGCCAGTATGGGAGCGTTCTCTTGAGGCAATTCCGTAAACATACGGTTGATGCCACAGTTCTATAGTAAAGAAAAAAGAACTATGGATACTGCAACCACAGACGTACAAAGCCTTCATTTTCAACACCGCCTCTGGAAAGAGCGCCTTGCCTTTTACCGCTCCGAGCTGAAGATCTTTCAGAACCGCCTGGCGGAAGTCGCCGAAAATTACCCCAAGGGAGAGGTGGCCGCCAAACTGGAACAGCTGCAAAACCAATTCATCCGCCAGAATGAAGTATTGGACGAACTGGAGCACGACCTCAAGCTGCACGACAAGTCGCTGGCCAATACCGTGAAAATGGGAGAACTGCCCGGCAAGCAGATCCAGGAACTGCACGAAAACATTCACGAATCACTGGAACAATTCGAAAAGATTTACGATGAGTTGAAAGCGGAGGCGAAAGCGTTTTTTGCGCGCAACCGCAAGAATAAGAGCAACTAAAAATTAACTTCATTAAAAAACGCTTAATCATGCCCGGGCCAGAATCTGTCGTTTGCTTCGGAGAAGCACTCTGGGATGTCCTGCCTTCCGGCAAAAAAGCCGGCGGCACCCCGATGAATGTGGCTTTTCACCTCCATAACTTTGGGATCCACGCCAGGATGGTAAGCCGGGTCGGAGACGATGAACTGAGGAGAGAACTGAAGCAATTTCTGGAAAAGAAAGGCGGGAGTAGCATCGATCTGGAAAGAGAAAAGCTGAAAAGCCCGTCAGGATATATCAGGGCAGTAGGATAAAAAACCAAGAAGCCCGCTCCGGTTTTGCTGGAGTGGGCTTCTTATGTTCAGTTATGTACTAGTATCTGCGGTTGCGTCCGCCACCACCGCCGTATCCGCCGCCGCCGCCGCCGCGGTCTTCTCTGGGGCGGGCCTTCTTAACAACGATGGTTCGTCCGTCTAGCTCGGCGTCATTTAAATCGTTGATGGCGTTTTGGGCCTCATCGTCATTGGGCATTTCCACGAAGCCAAAGCCTTTAGACTTGCCCGTGAATTTGTCCATAATGATCTTGGCGCTGTCTACTTCACCATACTCCTCGAAAGTTTGTCTCAAGGTGTCTTCGTCGGTGTCGTAATTCAATTTTGCTACAAAAATGTTCATTATAAAAAAAGTTTAAGTGTGCCGTAGTATTGAGAATTTTGTGAGCAGCAAAATGTAATTACGATTACAATGTTTGCGTACTGTGTAGTTTCCCAAATCTTTACAAAGATATTCAGAATTATCTGATAATGAAAGCCATTTGGGCTTATTGCCGGAATTTAAATCGTTTTCCGGCGGCTTTTTACCAGAAATATATCCTTTTAACGTTCTTTTTTGTGAGGAAGTTCCATAAGCGAAGGAAGGATAGCAAACAGGCGGGACATAAAAAAACCGCACAAGTATCAGGGACGTTTTTGGACCCTCGATAAAGACATGGATAAGGTAGCCGGTGTGGTTCAGTAATCCCCTTGTCTCGGATGAGAATCCCATCCCGATAATTATCGGGATCGGGACTGAGGCCCGCCCTAGTCACACCAAGTCCAACCCTAATTTGTATAATTTGTAGAGTCAAAACTTTTGATACTTGCACGGTACAGATAGCCCTTTCGGCTATCGACATCTACAAATTAATAAGGAATTCGGGAAGAAGGCAATTTTAAATTGTAAAATTTTTGTTGTGTTTCATCATTTCTTCCCGGGTTTGATGTCCAGGGCCAGGGAAATGATGTGGGAAAAAGTATTTTCCTCACTACCCAGGTCAGTAAAAGCATAATCAATGCGGAGGCTGGAAATGCGCAGGCCCACGCCCAGGCTGGGGCGCATTTGCCACTGTTCGCTGCCGTCGAAATCCTGCACCTGCTGAAACTGGTTGGCGCCCAGCCTAAGGAATATGAACCTGCCGTAATCCGCCTCCAGGCCGAAAGCCGGGTCGATGCTGAAAGGGGAGGAGGAGATTAGCGTATTGCGCTGCCCGTCGGTAGTGACAATGAGGTCGAGTTCGGGAAGCAGGCCAAGGCTGCCGATCTCGAAACGGCGGGCTGCCCCGAGGATGAGTTGTGGCTTGGTAATCTCCACGCTGCTGATGGGAACTTCATTGTTGGTAAGCTCAAGCACCTCTTTTTCTTCCTCGGTGAAAGAAAAGGACCAGGCATTGAAAGTAGTGGTGATGTCTTTGGCGAGCAGGCCGAACTGCCAGCCGTTATTGCGGTATTGCAGGCCGGCATCCAGCCCGAAGCCCCAGGAGGTGGCAAAGGGGCCGATACGCCGGTGGAT
>CAYVVK010000005.1:2920-15624 GCA_964454855.1 uncultured Phaeodactylibacter sp.
TCACATTACCGCCTAGTTGCAGGCGCCCTTTCTCCGTTTTCAGCTGCTGGGCGTAACTCAGCAGAAAAGCGTAGTCTGCAGCGGAAAACTCCACGATATTGTCGAAGTTGATGCTGCCGTCGCTCTCATAAAGGCTAAGGGTATTGGGGATCTCATCAATGCCGAATCGGATGAGTGACACCCCCAGCCGGCGCTGCTTGTTGGCCAGAGGCAGGGTGATGCCCAGGTAATCGAATTTGCCCACCCCTCCGAACCATTCCGAGTGCATGGCGCCGAGCTGCAGCCCTTCGAAATCGCTGAGGTTGGCCAGCCCCGCCGGATTCCATACACCAGCCGTCACATCGTCGGTGCTGGCAATGACCGCATTGCCCAGGGCCTGTGCCCGGGCGCCAACGCCGATAGAAAGGAACTCGTTGCTGTATTTCTGTGCCGCCAGCGATGCGGAGAAAAGGAAAGAAACCAGCGCGAAGCCGGAGAGGCGTAGTATTCTCTTCATACCAGATGATCAGGTTTAAAACTCCATCTTAAACGAAAGTATGGCATTTTAAGTGTGAAGACAAATCCTTCCCGGCGGATTTTTGTCGGTTCGCGGCCATCAACCGGCCGTTCATCTTTGGAGCGCCAGAGGCAGGCTGTGGATGCCATGCTCTGTCTGTAGCCGCAGAAAGTAAATGCCATGGGGCAGTGGGGCTGCCTGCCAGCCGAAGCGGTGCTGGCCTGCTGAATACCGCCCATCTGCAAGCAGGGCTACTTTCCGCCCGTGCATATCCTGCAGGTAGAGCTGCAAAAAGCTCTCCTGCTTCAGGTCAAGTTGCAGGTGTAGCTGCTCGGAAAAGGGGTTCGGCCAGGCCTTTAATTCCGCGGCTGGCGGGGTGGGCTGGCTTTGGCTCACCACCAGGCCTTCTCCTTCGGTGAGCAGATAACTGGTATTGACATCAAGGTTGAAGTATTCTTCTTCCAGGCCGTTGGGCCAGCGTACTTTCAGGCGGCCGATGGTGGCAGCCGGCCCCAGGCCGAAGTGCAGTATGAGGCTGTTCTGGCTGGCGTAGCCTCCTCCGGCGCACACCTCATCCATCATCAGTAGGCCGCCGGCCTCTATCTCTACCCGGGCGCCGATAGCCGCCCGGTTGCTGATGGTGCCCCGAAGCCTGGCCTTCACCCAGTTGTTGCCGTTTTCCGTATAGTTGAGGAACAGTTGGTTGCCGTCGTTGGCACTGTTGGCAAGGAAGAGGTCGATCTTTCCGTCCGTGTTTAAGTCGGCGGTGGCTACGCCATAGCCGGCAAACATACTGGACAGGGGGCTGCCCCCACTGACGATCTCAAAGGCATTATTCCCAAGGTTGCGGTACAATACATTGGGGTGGGGCGAAAAATAGCTGTCGTTGCTCACATAGAGGTCCTGCAGGCCGTCGTTGTCGTAGTCCAGCCATACCGTTCCCCAGCCCATGCCGGGGTCGCCTGCCTGCGAACTGAGCGTGTTTTCCCGGAAGGTGCCATTGCCGTTGCTCACCAGGAGGGCATTGGGGTAGAGGTTGGTGATGTAGAGGTCGAAAAAGCCGTCGTTGTTGACATCTCCGAAATCGACGCCCATGCCCTGCCCGGCAAAGTCGGCATTGGCTGTTCGGGAGACATCTGTGAACAATCCGCTGCCGTCATTCTGATAAAGAATATTTGGCTGATTGCCGTCGTGGACAAGGTAAATGTCGAGGTCCCCGTCGTTGTCATAGTCAAAGAACAGCGAGCCCATGGCCAGGCCGAAGTCCTGAGCGCCGGCTGTTTCCATGATATTGGTAAAGGTGAGATCGCCGTTGTTGTGGTACAGGTAATTAGGCCCGGAGAGGTTGGCGACGTAGAGGTCGATATAGCCGTCCCGGTCGATATCGCCAAACATGACGGCGCGGGTATGATGGGCGCTGTTGACGCCTGCGCTTTCGCTGATGCCGGTGAAAGTGCCGTCTCCGTTATTGAGGTATAAGGCGTTGGATTCCAGCCGGTTGCCAAGGTACATGTCCAGGTCGCCATCATTGTCAATGTCGCCCCAGCAACTCATGGTGCTGGTTCCGTCATGGGCTACCCCGGCGGCTTCCGCCACATTGACGAACCGGCCGTTGCCGAGAGAGCGGTAGAGCAGGTTGGGAGAATAGTAAGTGGAAACGTACAGGTCTTCCCTTCCGTCATTATCGAAATCCACAATGGAGATGCCAAAATTCCTGGCCAGGTTGTTGATACCCGCTGCTGCCGAAACATCAGTGAAATTGGCCTGGCCCGTTGCGGTGGTGTACAGGGCAAGCAGGAAGAAGGGGCGTAAAAGGCGCTTCATGATCGTGACTTTAATAAGAGCTGTTCGGTTTAAGTAAGTAACCGGACACAATTTAAGATGCTTTGTCGGGAACAATGCAACAATAGCGCAATTTAACAATCTACCTCAAAAGCCTGAGCGTAAAGCCGTTGCGGTTTTGTCATTAAAGCACTACAGGCAAAATACTTTTGTCCGGGGATGCCTTTTTCAAAACTCTTCTTCCTCTTCTTTGACCTCTTCCTTCAGGTCGCGGTTGACTGCAATGCTGGCATTGAGCTCAAAACCGATGAGGAGAATCAGCGAGTTGATCTGTATCCAGAGCATGATGACGATAATGGCCCCGATGGAGCCGTAGAGTTCGTTGTAGGTATTGAACTCGTTGACGTAGGCGGAAAAGGCCAGAGAGGATAAGATACAGAGGATGGTCGCCAGGGTGGCGCCGGGAGAGAATATATTGATCCGCCGTTTGGTGGCGGCCCCATAGCGGTATATGATGGAAATGCCGAAATAGAAAAGCCCAAGGATGGCCAACCATCGCAACAGCTGTATCATAAAAGCGGTGAAGCTGTCCATTTGAATGAAGTTGTCCAGCAGCCCCAGCAGAAATTCTCCCAGAATGATGAGCACCACGGCACCCACCAGCAATACGCCCAGCAGAAAGGTCAGCTGTACGGCGATGAGCCGATGCTTGAGCGCCGACCGCTTTTTAAAGGCCTTCATGTGGGATTTTTCAAAACCGCGCATCAGGGCCTCCATACCGTTGGAGGCGAAATAGATGGCCAGGATGAAGCCGAAGGACAAAAGGCCGAATCGGGGGTTATTCGTGATGTCATCCACAAAAGAGAACAGCCGCTCACCGGCAACACCCGGCATAATGCGCTGTATCTCGTTGCGCAGGTAGAGGTCGAAATTGTCGCCCTCTGGCAAATACTGAATGAAGACAAACTTGAACAGCGGGATGAGGGTGAAAAAGGCGATCAGTGAGGGAAAGATCGACAGGAAGAAGCTGAAGGCCACGGAATTGGCGCGGGTAAAAAGGTCGTAACGCCGGATCTCGATGTAGATGAAGACCAACACATCGTAAATGGGCACCTTGAAGAAACCCGGCAGGGAATTTTCCTTAGCCCACTTTATCGTTTTGTCAACCAGAGGATGGTTAACAAAATAATCCTGTATCGCCTTGAGGTTAATTTTTTTCAAAATAAGGCTTCAGTTTATCCACCAAAAATTTCGGGGCAGGGATTGTTTTCTGCGTAGAGGCTTCCACAAAGCAGAGTTTTACCCTGCCTCCGTTGACCAGTTTACCCCTTTCGTTAAGCAATTCCATATGGAAAACAATAAACCGCTGTGGTAGTTTTCGCAAGCTCGTCCGGATGCGGATCAGCTCGTCGTAATAAGCCGGGCGCACGAAACGGCTCTCCATAGAAACGGCCGGCATCAGGATGCCGTGCTCTCCTTCCAGCGCTTTATAGGTCAACCCCAGTGAACGAATGAGTTCTACCCGGCCAATCTCGTAATACTGGGCGTAGTTGCCGTAGTAGAGGTAGCCCATCTGGTCGGTCTCGCCGTATCTTACCCGCTTCTGGAATTCGTGCGTGTACATGAAGGAAAAAGTGTTTAGGTGTATTCGTGTTTATGTGCTAATGAGCCGCCCTCAGGGCATTTTGTTTATTCTTTGAGGCACCAGGCCTTCGAGAACTAATTTACTGAAAGATAGTCGGCGTTATAATAGGTTGATGATCTGTTGATTATCGCGGCTGCCAACTGCCAGCTGTTTACTGCCGACTGTGCTAGATGCCTTCCCGTTCGATCGGGCAGGTCATGCAGTGGGAGCCGCCGCGTGCCCGGGAGAGTTCATTAGAGGGCAGCAGGATAATCGTATTTTCGATCTCCTCCGGTTTGATGATGCCGTCCCGAAAGGCGGCCAGCAGTTCGCGGGCGTGGGCGGTGCGGTAGCCTGCCTTTTCGAAGGCTTTTTCGGTTTTGGGGTTGCGGTCGTAGGTGAGGGCCACACCGGGCTTGAGGGCCACGAGGTTACAGCCGTCTGTCCACTGCTCGCGCTCCTGGTAGGGAGATTCGCCGTCGCCGCTCCAGATGAATTCCATCTTGGAATTGATCTCCGAAAGGATGAATTCCTTAACGGTAGGGTAGTGGCGCTCTACGCCGTCCTTTCCGTATACCGTGACATAAGATCCCAGGCCGTCTTCCACGATGGGTTTATAGGCCACGATGTGGTTGCGGTTGATCTGGGTGAACACGGTGTCGATGTGCATATAGCTGCGGTCGGTTGGGATGTTTACCTGCACCACATGCTTGATCACGCCTTTTTTGATAAGTACCTCCTTGAGCGATTTGACGGCGTATTCGGTGGTGCGTTCGCTGCAGCCGATCAGCAGGTACTCCTCGTTGATGACCATCATGTCACCTCCTTCAATGGAGATCATCTCGCCGCGGCGGGAAGGCGGGAATTCGTCCACCCGGTTGAGGTTGATGATGCGGCCTTTATCGCGTACTTCTCCAAAAATGGGATGGGCCCAGAAGATAAAACGAGTGAGGAAGTTTTCCCGGAAACGGGCCTCCTTGGCCGGCTTGGTGATGATTATGTAGTCGTTTACCGTAACGGCGATATCACGGGTGAAAATGAAGTTGGGGATAGGGTCGAAGAGGAAATAGTCTTCAGCAGGGTAGTAGCCGGAAACGAGCACATCAGCCAGTTCTTCATCCGGCATAGCCAGCAGCATGTGCTTGTAGCTGGTAGGCAATTCTTCATAGTCGACGATCTTGTCGATCATTTCCTGTTTGCTTTCTTCGTCATGCCCAAGAGCCTCTTTCAGCAGCTGGGTGGTGCCCAGGACGTTTTCGCTGCCCAGGAAAGCGCGCAGGATATCGGTGAAAATATCGTGTTCTTCCTGCATCTGAGGGAGGTAGACAATATCGTCGAAGAGCAGTTCTTCGGCTCTTTTTGGGGAAATACGGGCAATGCCTTCATCCGGCCGGTGAACGATGACGCGGCGCAGCGTACCGGCCTCGGAAGAGACTCTTACTTCATTTGCCATATTAGTCAGGGCTTTATGTCAGGTTTATAATTTCACGACTTTTTCTATTTCGTAGATGGAGTTGATCTTCCCGGCAAAGATGCAATAAAATCGTGGATTTTCATTGAGAATGGAGATCTCAGTAGGGCGCCCGTCGTCTATGTAGTTGGCCTTAAGCTTGGATTTGATGGTGTACATGGAGGAAAAATACTGAAAGCGGGCTTCCTCGCTGAAATATTGCCGGATCTGCCCCAGCATCTTCCGGTAATTGGAACGGGGGCGCGCCGGGCAGAAATTGCAATTGGCGGTGAAGTCAGGCCGGCAGTCCGTATTGATCTGCTGACAATCGAAGGTAGGCAGGTTGTCATAAGATACCTTGTGGTGGGTATAGGCCACGGAGGAAAGGGAAAGCATGCCGGAAAGGCCGTAGGGCATGATGGAACCGAACTGGCCGTCCATCACGGTCAGCCCGATATCGCGCACCTGAGGCGAGCTGAGGAAGGCCATCTCCGAGATCTCATGCATCAGGTCGATATCCCGCATGCCGAAAAGGCGGTTGATGGCATTGCTGCCGGCATAGGTGGCGTTGATCACCTGCCGGGCGCGGATGGCATAGTCGAAACCGTTTTCCAGAGAGCGTAGCTCCACCTCCCAGGAATTACCGAAAGCCCCGGCCCGCTTTACTTCGCTGTACAGCCTGACATCCACCTGGCCGGCAGCCTCCTGCAGGCGGAGGCGGTAGTAATCTGCGATCAGGATAGGATCGAAGGTATATTCCGTAGTTTCATAAAGGGCTTCCAGGCGGTGGTAATTGAATAGCGGATGGCTTTTTACCGGTTTGCATTTTAAATTGATGAAATCGCAGAAGCGCTCGAACTGCAGGCTGTCGGTAAAAGAACCGAACTTATCGATGGCATAGTATTTTTCGAACTGGAAGTTGATAAACTGCTGATGGCCGACAGTAAATCGCTCTTTGTGGTCATTAGACATGAGGGCGGTGGCCACACTGCGTGGGTAGTGGTATCCGCTGTGCAGGCGCGCCTGGTTGACGATGGACGCTTTCTTCAGCAGTTCCTTTTCCTTTTCCACCAGGCAAATGCGCTGCCCTTTCTCCGCCAGGTACAGCGCAGCGTAGATCCCAAAAATGCCGCCACCGACGATCAGAAAATCAAACTCCTCAGGCGTTCTCGGCATGTATTCGTTTTAAACTTTGATACAAATCCCGGTAATCATAAGTTTTAAGGTGCTCGTAAAAAACGACACTGTCTTCCAGCTGGGAAACTTTCGAGGGGCCAAGCAGTATGCCCTCGATATCGGGGCTGTAGTAAGCGAAGGCCATCCCGCAGTGGTTGAAGTTGTGGACGGCAGGGCGCGATCCGCCTTCGTTGGCCTGTTGCAGTGCCTGGCGCAGCGGAGCGGCCAGCGGATGTTCTCTTTCCGTATCGCCCCCTCTGGCCCGCAGGGAGCTGCCGGCATGGTAGTCGGCGGTGTCCACATTGATGCCGTAAGTGATGAAGCGCCGGCTGCCGTGGAATTCCCGATAACGCCCATAGTCGGAATGCAGGATGTTGTGCTTCATCTGAATGCGGAAATCGAAGCCAAACTGTTCGTTCAGCCGGGCGTATATTTCCGGATGCCGGATGCCGGAAAGGCCGATGCGCAGGCCTGCCTTTCGGGCAATGTCCAGCGCTTCCAGGCTTTCCATGATCGCTGCTTCCGATGCCCGGTTATCCCAGTGCACCATGAGCGTGTGTAGCTTGTTGTCGAAGAGGTGCAGGTATTCATCCAGCAGCATCAGGAGGAAGCTCTTGCTGAGGTTGTGGTCCGGGGTACGCATATTATCCACGCTGCCCACTTTCATCATTACCTGCAGGCCCGGCGGGCGGTGGGCCCTGATCCATTCCAGGAGTATGTTTTCCGCCTTACGGAAATCTTCCGGTTTTTTGTTGATGGGATAATTGGTGGCCGTGTCTACTTCGCGGAATCCATTTTCGTAAAATGAATCCAGCAGCTCAAAACAGCGCTGCCGCGGAATGGCCCAGCCCCACATGGCCGTGCCCAGCAGCAGGCCTGGTATTTCGTTGGCGATCATCAGGAAACCGGTTTTTTTCGCTTGAGTTGCTGCATAGAACGGATATAACGCCTGGCCAGGGGAAGTATCTTCACCTTGCTGCTGCTGCTGTCGTCGGTCCATTTTACAGGGAGCTCGTATACTTTCAGCCCCAGCCATTCCGCGGTTACCAGCAGTTCGGTGGAGAAGAACCAGCCGTTGTTCCGGGCTCCCGCTTCGTACAATTGGGGATACACCTCCCGCCTCAGGAATTTGAAGCCGCACATGCCATCTGAGAACCTGACTCCCAGGTAAGCTTTGAGCATGGCATTGAAGACACGGGAAGCCACCTCTCGTTTGAAAGGGCGGTTGACGACCTCCGCGCGCGGGTGCAGGCGGCTGCCGTACACCAGGTCATAGCCCCGGCTGGCAATAGCCTTGTAGGCTTCCAGGAAGTGCGGGAGGTCCGTGGCCAGGTCGAGGTCCATATAGCCCACGATATCGGCCTGGGATTGGCCCCAGGAAGTTTTCAGCGCCAGGCCGACTCCTTTCTCCGGCACCTTGAGGAAGGTGACTTCGGGAATAGCCTGCGACATGGCCCGGGCGATCTCCGGGGTGCGGTCGGTGGAGCCATTGTCGGCAATGACGATCTGCCACTGCCCCTCCTGAGGGAAGTGCTCCTTGAGGAAGCCATGCAGTATCCGGGTATTCTGCTCCAGGGTAGCTTCTTCGTTTAACACAGGTATGGTTAGGTCGAAGGTCATAACACTATATTGTCTTTAGGCTGCGAAGATAGCGTTTTTCTCCGCGCCAGCCACTCCTCCGGGCCGTTTTCTGCGAGCTGCCCGGAGCGGAGCCCGGAAAAGGCCAGGTTGGAGAATTAAGGGTTTTTTCCTTACTTTGCAGAAGGTTTTGCGGGCTTCATCCAATCTCTGAAACCAGGAGTACTGCCTGCGCGTACCACCCTAAGGAGCACAGTAATATGAGCATGTGGAAAAACATCAAATCACTGTTTATCATAGAAGAGGAAGCGCCGCCTGAACAGCAGGGGAAGGAGGTTTCGGCGAAGGAAACAGAGGCCGGCCGCCCGGCAGCTCAGGAAGGACAGGTAAAGCAGGAGCTCATGGAAGTGTTGCTCCGGGCCATGAGCGTTAACAATATTGAAGGCTTTGACTACCTGGAATACAAAAAGTCCCTCAATTCTCTGAAAAACATGCCCATGGATGAGCCCACCCGCTATAAGTCGGCTCTGGCTATGGCGAAAACCATGGGCGCTGTCCCGGGCCGCCTGATAGAAACAGCGCAACATTACCTGGATGTGCTCGAACAGGAAGAGGCTAAGTTTCAGGAAGCGCTGGCCAATCAAAAGGCCCTGCAGATAGAAAGCAAGGAGGAAGAGATCCGAAAACTGGAGGGCACTATCCGGGAAAAAGCAGAAAAAATAAAACGGCTCACCCAGGAAATTGAGGGCCATCAGAAAAATATAGCCGAACAAAAGGCGGAAATGGAAGCCGCCACCTCAAAAGTAACTTCAACTAAGAATAATTTTATAGCTTCGTACCAGGCTCTGGTATCTCAGATCCAGAGGGATATTGAGAACATGAAGCAGCATTTGCAATAGAATAACTATAACAACTCATGGATAATTACAGTAATGAATTTAAGCCGAAGTCATTTTGGCAACGGCCCGAAGGTGTGACGGGAATGATCTTTATGGCCGCTCTCATCATCGGCGGGGGCTACCTGCTGGCGGCCAATATCGGCTGGATCATCGGCCTGGTGCAGAATACCATTTACCTGGCGGTTTTACTGGCCGTACTGGCAGCAGTGATATATATGGCGCTCGACCCGAAAATGAGAAGCCTGATCTGGTATTCCTATAAGAGCGTCATGCGCTGGGTAACGGGGCTGTTCGTTCAGCTCGACCCCATCGGTATTCTAAAATCTTACGTGGAAGACCTCAAGGACAACCTGCGCAAGATGAATAAGCAGATCAGTATGCTCCGCGGCCAGATGCACAAACTGCAGGAGATCATCCACAACAATAAAAAGCAGATCGAAAGCAACCTGCAGCTGGCCAGCAAAGCCAAAGAAACCAATAAGCAGGCCATCATGATCCTCAAATCCCGTAAGGCGGGCCGCCTCCGGGAGTCGAACATGCGCCTGGAAGACCTGTACAAGAAAATGGAAGTCCTCTACCGGGTGCTTACCAAAATGTACGAGAACTCCCAGATCCTCATGGAAGACATTAAGGACCAGGTAGAAGTAAAAGAACAGGAGCGCAAGGCCATTCACGCCAGCCACAGCGCCATGCGCTCGGCTATGAGCATCATGTCCGGTGATCCGGATAAGCGCGCCATGTTCGACGCTGCGATGGAAGCCATCGCTGATGACGTGGCCAGTAAGGTAGGGGAGATGGAGCGCTTCATGGAAATGTCCGCCAACTTCATGCAGTCCATCGACCTGCAGAACGGCATCTTTGAAGAAGAAGGCCTGAAAATGCTGGAGAAATGGGAGAACGAAGGGGTTTCGCTAATTCTGGGAGAGGAGAAGAAAGACCTCCTGATCAAGGCCAACAGCGATGAGGAGGTACTCGATCTCGATCAGCCTATCAGAGAGCCGGTGCGCGAAAGCAGCCACCGCAATCAATACGATAGCTTTTTTGAGTAACGGGCTGCCTGCCTCGTGGAATTTGCAAAGCAACTATTCCACAGGGCCCCTGCCCACCGCTCCGACTGCCTACTGTAAACTGATACCACTGTCATAGCCATCCCCACCTCGTCGGGCGGAATTGCTGAAAGCAGCTCCGCCCGTTCTTTTTTGTTTTCGATAACGAAAAAAACATAATATCAAATCGGCCCTCGTCGTTTGTTCGGGTATGAAGCAATGGAGCATACTCGTTATCGCCTTACTTTTTTCCGGTTTTGTATCCGCGCAGTCCTACAACACGGCCTTCGGCATGCGGCTGGGCACCGACTGGGGCCTGACCGTTAAGCAGCGGGTAAGCAAACTGACGACGCTGGAAGCTATTGTACAGTCGAGCCTGCAGCGGGAGGAAGCCATGGTCACCCTGCTGGCCGAGCAGCACTTCCCCATGATCACCCGCCGCCTGAATGTCTATGCCGGAGCGGGCCTGCATAAAGGATGGATAGATGGGGGCGATGATGAAACCGGGGCCGAGTATGATGACCCCTTCGGCCTCTCGCTGATCGGCGGGGCCGAAATGTCCCTCGGCCGTTTTAACATTTCCTATGATTTCAAGCCGGCCATCAACCTTACCGGCGGAGAAAAGACATTCTATACCCAGACGGCGGTCTCGTTGCGTTACGTCATCGTCAAGCGCCCCTGGCTGAAAGGCGACCCCAAAAAGAAACGCAAGCGGCAACGGGAGCGAGAGCGCCGGAAAAGGGATAAGGATGAAGACTGGTGGAAATTCTGGGAGAACTGGTAGCCCGGCAGGCACTGCAAATTGCTCACTGCTGACAACTGCCTACTGTTCCACCGGAATACTATAATCCTCCGCCAGCACTTTGGCCAGCATCATCGGTTGGCCGCCTATTTCCTTGTCCAGGAAGATCACGGCTATGCCATCGCCCAGCTTGACAAACTCCCCTCTGCCCATACTGGAAGTGAAGTGCAGGGTCAGCGGGTCCACCTCCAGGTTCTCTATCCGCTCGGATTCCAGGGAAGTCATGTAGATGTTGAGCTGGTTGACGGGCGGCAGTATGCCTTCCATCTGGAAGTATTCGGCCACCAGCGTATCTCCCCGCATGCCCACAAAAACGATATGGGAACCCTCTTCCTTGCTGAGGGTGTAGGTGCCTACCAGTTCTTCTTTTTTCAGGGGCATGCTGATTTCGAACCGCCCATCCTTGTAACCGCCCATTTTCTGGTAGTGATAATTCTCTTCTTCCTGTCGTTCTTCTACCCAGCCCTTGTAGTACGCAATGCCTTCTCCTTCCCGGATGGCGTAGAAGTACTCTCCCAGGCCGGCCCACCAACCGCCGACGGCGGCAATGGCGGAATCCGGGATCTCATGATCCTCGTATGCTGCCCGCGGAATGCTGTCGCAGGTGTTGGTGGTGGCCAGCTTGGCCTTTTTCTCGCCGGCAGTGGCGTATACTGCGCTCTGCGGCATGCCGTCCTTTTCCCCCAGGGATTCGCAGCTGAGGTTAGCCTTTACCTGGGCTTTCGCATCTTCTCCTGCCGGGCCGGGCTGGCAGGCAGGGAGCATAAAGAGTGCGAAGAGGGGAATAATTGAATTTTTCATGGATATCATCTGATGTGCGGTTTGGCTAAAGATAGCGGTTTACCATTAAACCTTCCGCAGCCCGGGCCTGTTCTATTTCGGAAAGAATTTACGCAAAGAATTTTACCGTTTTCGGAACTTTATTATCTTTGCAACGCTTTAGAGAAAAGCACTTTTGCGGTGCTTAAAATGGTGGTTGTAGCTCAGTTGGTTAGAGCGCTGGATTGTGGTTCCAGAGGTCGCGGGTTCAAATCCCGTCTTCCACCCAAAAGAAAGGAAGCTGCTCTTGTTCAAGAGCAGCTTTTTTTTAGCCGCTCTTTCAACATCCCATCAGGCCGGCCCTTCGTCATCACCTTCTTATATCAGGATAAAACTTCTTAAGGCGGAAGCTTGGAGGTAAGTAGCCGGACAGAACAATGTAACCCAGGCGGGTTTCGCTGCGCTCAACAATCTGCCCGGAACGCCCGAAGATAAAGCGTTTCAGGCTCTACTGCCGAAGCAGTATAAGTAAACTAAATCTTACTTCTACCCACTCTCCGAAGGTTTCTCATCCTCATCCGGAAAAGCAGCCCTGATCTTTCCTTCCAGCCGCACATCCCGGTAGTGGCGCTTCAGCCAGATGGCCAGGCCGTCGAGGCCGGGGAAGAGGACGCGCTCGTTGATGTTCGACTGGTCGAGCTTGTCGCGGATCTCCCATTTGAGGTGGCCGGGGACGATGATCTTGAAGTAGCGCACCTTTCTTCCCTTCAGCCAGTCGCTGATCATCAGGTTGGGGTCAGACATCATGGAGAAGACGGCATACTGGTTGACGATGCGGTCGTCTATGGAAGGCGGCTCGAAGAAGACGGCGAATTCGTCCTTTTTGAGCAGGCCCAGCTCGGGCAGGGAGGTAACCACCCGCTCCAGCATTTCGGCGGTAAAAATGTGAGAGCCTTCCTCTTCGATGGCCAGGGAAAGCTGATCCGGCAGATAGGCCTTGGTGTCTACATAATTGATGGCCCATATCATGCCGTCTTTGTGATACTTCGTAAAGTCGGCCGTGGAGAAATGCAGAGCCACATGGGGCGAGTA
>CAYVVK010000005.1:15634-31026 GCA_964454855.1 uncultured Phaeodactylibacter sp.
GCGAGTAGGTCCAGTCGAGCAGGCGGGTAGGCAGGCCGTGGTGCTGGGCCAGAGCCAGCCAGTTCCAGACGGAGGTGTACTCCGGTTGGACTTGCTTTTGACTGTACTTGCGAAAATTGCGCAGCAGGTGTTTTTCCAGATGGGATTCCCCCAGGCGGTTCAGGGTAGTCGTTAGCCGAAATTGCTTGTCTTCCAGCCCCCGGTACACGTATGCAGAACGATAACGCCCCAGCGTTTCGTTCCAGGAGTCATGATATAATATTTCCTGGAGGTGGGCATAGCTCTTTGCTACTATAGTGTGGTCATCCATACCGCAAAGGTACAAAATTGATGCCCTCCGTGCCGGAAAGGAAAAAGAAAAAGGCGGTAAAACGCTTTTGACTTAGGGGCCAGAGAAAAATAAGTTCCTCGTTTCAGGCGAGCTATTTTTTCGCCAGGTAAGGCGCGGGGAGGGCGCATAGTGGCGCTACGTAACCGATCCCGCAACGCAGCCTGGCGGAAAAAGAGCCGGATCAAATGGGGAAGTTATTCTTCTCTGGGCCCTTAGAGGGTTCTTTGGAGTGAATGCATAGAAAAGTGGCGGATTGGTTCTCCAATAGTGAAAAGGCAGTTATATTGCTTTCCATTATGCCAGACAGCCGTAAACATAGAGGGCAAAACCCCGCCGACGCCAAGCTCTTTGCTCCCGGCCAGATCCCCAAATTACAGCAGGCCGTAAAAGACCTTTCCTGGCTGCTCTCCCGCGGATATTCCGAAAAATCCTCCCTGCGGCTGGTGGGCAACCGTTACCGGCTGCAAAGCCGGCAGCGCCTGGCGGTAAGCCGTTCTTCCTGCTCGCGCCAGGCTGCCTCCCGCCGCCGCATGCACGCCCTGCCCAAAGAAGCCATGCACGGCAACAGCCTGCTCATCGATGGCTTCAATCTGCTGATCACCGTGGAAAGCGCCCTTTCCGATGGTTTCGTGCTGGAAGGCGTGGACGGGTGCTACCGCGATATGGCCAGCATTCACGGTTCTTACAAACGGGTGATGGAAACGGCCGAAGCCATCATACTGGTAGGGCGGGCGCTGGAAAAACTCGGCGCCAGCCAGTGCACCTGGTATCTGGACCGCCCCGTCTCCAACAGCGGCCGCCTGAAAATGATGATCCTGGAGAAAGCAGCAGAACACCAGTGGGACTGGAAGGCGGAACTGGATTACAATCCCGACCACCTCCTGATCGACAGCAGGCAGGTAGTGGCCTCCTCCGACAGCGTTATCCTGGACAATGCCGCCCAGTGGTTCAACCTCGCCCGCTTTGTCATTCGCCACTTCGTATCTGAAGCTTTGATACTGCCCCTGGGCCAGCTGGCCAGGACAGATATGTAGCCACCGCACTTTAAGAATAGTATTCTATGCTTACCGCTCTTTTGCCTACTCTTATTTCGCAGGTAGTGGATTTTGTCAAATTTTTTTCTTAAATTTCATAGCGAATAAGGTGACCCGTAATAACTGGCTGGCTTATAATTCCACTAAAGGCGAAAGCTCCAAAAGCCACACATTCATTCATTAAACAAAGCACATCTATGTTTAGAACTGCTATCATTACCGCCTTATTGATGCTTTCCAGTTCTTTGGTTTTCAGCCAGAAGGCCAAAAATTCCAGCAGCGATGTGGAAGAGATCAAAGAAGTGATAGAAAATGAATCGCGTTATTTCTGGGCACGGGATTTTAAAAACTGGAAAAAACAATGGGTACACGAACCCTATACGATCTGGACTGCCGCTTCCACCAACGGCATACGTCAGTACTACGGATGGGATGCCTGGGAGAAAGAAGTCAAACAGCTCTTTAAAGACAGCCCTGACCCCATGCCCTATGAAGGGGATGTGAAAAAGTACGAATTTACCGTAAGGAATTACGGCGATGGCGCATGGGTCTCTTTCCTTCAGGACAACAAAGGTACCGTTACCTACGAAACCCGGCTTATGGAAAAAGAGAAGGGAAAGTGGAAGATCGCTGCCGTACAGCTCTTTTTCAACCCCAATGAAACAAGCGGGCTTTCCGAAGAAGGAGAAAACAACGATTAGTTCCCGCCTGGAGTGCGGTGGCCGCAGCGATAAGCCGTCCTTTCTGTGGCCGCCGCCCCATTTTATTCCCCTTTCAATATCTCGCGGGAAATGACCAGTTTCTGAATCTCAGAAGTACCCTCACCGATGGTGCACAGCTTCGCGTCCCGGTAGAATTTTTCTACGGGGAAATCCTTGATATAGCCATAACCGCCGTATATCTGCACCGCCTCATTGGCGATATCCACCGAAGCTTCAGAAGCGTAGTACTTGGCCATGGAAGAGATCTTGGTCGTTTTCTCCCCCTGGTCTTTCATGCGGCCTGCCTTGCGGGTCAGCAATTCGGCAGCCTGTATCTTGGTGGCCATATCGGCCAGCTTAAAGCTGATGG
This sequence comes from uncultured Phaeodactylibacter sp., assembly GCA_964454855.1. Lineage (GTDB taxonomy): Bacteria > Bacteroidota > Bacteroidia > Chitinophagales > Saprospiraceae > CAYVVK01. The sequence goes on from CAYVVK010000005.1 coordinate 18,071, forward strand.
CCTGGAAGGAAGAGATCGGCTTGCCGAACTGCTGCCGCTCCTGAGAGTATTTTACGGAAGCTTCATAGGCCCCCTTGGCAATACCCAGCGCCAGGGCAGCAATGGAAATGCGCCCACCGTCCAGTATTTTCATAGACTGAATAAATCCATCCCCCTCTTCGCCGAGCACCTGGCTTTTGGGAATGCGGCAATCGCTAAAGATCAGTTCTGTAGTTTCGGAGGAGCGCATGCCCAGCTTGTTCTCCTTCTTTCCGGCGGAGAATCCCTTCGTGCCTTTTTCAATGATAAATGCGGTCATGCCGTGGCTATCGAGGAGTTCGCCGGTGCGGGCGACCACAACGGCTACTTCTCCGGATTTGCCATGGGTGATGAAGTTCTTGGCGCCGTTGAGCACGTAATAGTCACCATCCTTTTCGGCCACCGTTTTCATACGGCCTGCATCACTGCCGGTATTGGGTTCGGTAAGGCCCCAGGCGCCCAGCCATTCGCCGGTAGCCAGCCTGGGTAGGTACCTGGATTTCTGCTCTTCATTGCCAAACATCAGGATGTGGTTGGTGCACAGGGAGTTGTGAGCAGCCACGGAAAGGCCGATGCCGCCGCAAACCTTGCTGATCTCTTCCAGTATGGTGATGTATTCCTGATAACCAAGGCCAGCGCCCTGATAGCGCTCCGGAACGAGTACTCCGAGAAAACCGAACTTCCCCATCTTTCGGAACAGCTCCACGGGAAAGTGTTGCTTTTCATCCCATTCCATAACATGAGGCTGTATATAGTTCTCTGCAAAGTCTCTGGCACTCTCTTTGATGAGTTGCAGGCTGTTTATCGTGTCTGCGTGCATAGGATTTGAAATAAAATTTTTAATAAACGATTTGAGCGAAACAAGAGTTGGAATATATGTAGTACTCGAAATTATTGCCTAGCTCCTGTTGGTACTTGTCCTAAATATAACCACAATTTGTAAAGCGGGTTGACTCATTGCTCAAAGAAAAGAGCAAGCTTCGGATTAATAATGTTTTCCTGGGGGAAAAGGTTTATCGCCCATCATACTCCTGTCATCAGGGCGAGGCGGAACTCGTTTCTTTGCCCAGGTTCATCGCCTTTTTCATTTTGTGATAGATATCGGTATTTTCGTAAATGCCGGAAAACAATTCAGCGCCGGGCCCATAGGCGAAAACCGGCACCATAGCCGCCGTGTGCCCGTTGGTGGTAAAGGCGTAGCTGGCCTGCCCCGTTTCCGGAGAAGGGTTCAGCGCCAGGCCACCGCTCTCGTGGTCTGCAGTAACGATGAGCAGGGTTTCTCCGTCTTTGCGGGCAAACTTAAGGGCGGTTTCGACTACCTTGTCGAAATCCAGCATCTCATCAACGATCAGGCTTCCGTCGTTGGCGTGGCCACCCCAGTCGATCTGGGAACTTTCCACCATCAGAAAGAAGCCTTTTTCACTTTTCCGTCTTAGAAAAGACAATGCCATGGCGGTGGCGTAAGGCATATAGTCCCTGCCCGCTGAATAGGTGAGGGGGTGTTTGTCGGCGGTAAAGTATGCGAAATTTCTCTTATTGTGGGGCATAATGCCATTGAGTGGCTCCCGGTAATAGTCGCTCACGATATATCCTTTTTTCTGCAGTTCGAGGTATAGGTCGCGCTCATCTTTTTCACGGCGGTCAAAATAACGCTTGCCGCCACCGATGAACAGGTCGATATCCGTTTTTAGAAAATCCTCGGCGATCTCTTCGTAATTGATGCGAATGGGCTGATGAGCAATGAAGGCCGCCGGGGTGGCGTGCACGATAGTAGAGGATGCGATCAGGCCGGTTGCATATCCCCGGGAATCCGCTTCCTCGAGTATACTGAAGCAGGGCAGAGTATCCATATCTACTCCGATGGCCCCGTTGTAGGTTTTGACCCCACAGGAAAAAGCCGTTGCCCCGGCAGCGGAATCCGTGATGAGGTCATTGCCCGAATGGGTCTTATGAAAGCCAATGGTAGTAAACTGCTCTAGGTTGAGCTTGTTGCCATTATGCAGGAGCGCCGCAGAGACCTGGCTCAGGCCCATTCCATCGCCAATGAGTAAAACGACGTTCCTGGCCTGCTTTGGGCCGTTTTCCGGTGCAGTGTTTATTTTTTGTGGTGCCTGGCATCCCAGAAGAAGTAGGCTGAGGGCCCCAAATAGTAGGTAATTGGGCATGGATTTTTTTGATTTTGTAGCCTCTTGAATAATGTTGCTGATATTACAAAAAACGCTCCCGCTCTTAAAATAAATTAAGCTATGGGACTAAAGTTCGGAATTTAATTTTTTTAACATAAAATTAAGTCTTTAAAACTGGAATTATATTTGGTTTACCCGTAGCTTTGTATGCCATATGGCTATCAATTAGTAGCACAATATAAACATTCAAGCCATGATCACCCGCACATTAAAAACCATTGTAGCCTTTTTGGCTGCCAGTAGCCTTCTTATGGCTACCACACCGACACAATCCATTTTTGACCAGCTATATCAGGATGGGGTCGTAGACATCACCATCGAAACCGACCTGGCCAAGCTGATCGATGAACGCCGGGCCGAAAGCCACCTGCCCGCACTGATCACCTTCGAGGGCGCCGGCGGGCGTAAACAGGTGCATGAAGCCAAGGTTAAAGCCCGCGGAAAGTTCCGCCGCCGCGTTTGTGAGTTCCCGCCCGTCATGCTCAATTTCTCCAAAAGCCGCCTGCTGGAAAAAGGGATCTTCCCGGAGTACGATAAGCTCAAGCTCGTCACCCATTGCATCGACGACAAATTCGAAGGGGAAGAGAACGTCCTTAAAGAATTCCTGGCCTATAAGCTCTACAGCGAGCTGACCAGCCAGAGCTACCGCGTGCAACTGGTAAAGGTGACCTATAAGGATACCGAGAAAAACCTGGGCCGCATCAAAAGGTATGGCTTTATCATTGAAGATACCGATGAAATGGCCCACCGCCTGGGAGGCCTGGAGTGCGAAGACTGCCGCAACCTGCAGCCCGGTGAAGTAGCTGCCGGCCCCACCAAGCTGATGGGGGTGTTTCAATACATGATCGGCAATACGGATTGGAATATAAGCATGATGCGGAACCTGAAATTCGTGAAGCCTTACGATGGTGGAGCCGCTGTCCCTGTTCCGTATGATTTTGATTTCGCCGGCCTGGTGAATGCGCCCTATGCCATTCCCAGATCCGACATTGGCCAGCTCAGCATTAAGCAGCGCGTCTACCAGGGGCAACCCATGGAAGAGGAGGCGCTCAAAGCCATTCTGCGCCAGTTTGTGGATAAAAAAGACAGGCTGCTTGATGTCATCTATAATTTCAAGCCTTTAAATTACGAAGCGAAAGACAAGATTGTTACCTACCTTAATACCTTTTTTCAGGATGCGGAGCTCCTCCTGGAAGGAAAAGCTCCAAGAGACCCACAACTCATTCAAGCCCTTAAAGAAAAAGAACCAAAGACTGAAGAGGCCGATTCTTCGGTCGGAAAATAACGGATGATAAAAAGGCCCAGAAATGAAAACAGGGGTTACCGGCATCAATCAATGCCGGTAACCCCTGTTTTCATTGATAATGGCCTATAATGCGGCGCACCGACTGAGCGTAGCCTCCGCCAAATAGGTTGACGTGTGCCAGTAAGTAATAGAGTTGGTAAATATCCAGGCGTTCCTCAAGCCCGGTTTCACAGGGGAAGGCCTCCTGGTAAGCCTGGTAGAAAACCTTGGAAAAGCCTCCGAACAGGCGCGACATGGCCAGGTCCATTTCCCGGTGGGCGAAACTCACGGAAGGGTCTATAAGTACCGGGGTATCTCCGGGAGCCGACATGAAGTTCCCGCTCCAGAGGTCTCCGTGTATAAGGGATGGTGGCTCATCGGGGCATATTTCCGGTAATTTTTTGTAGAGGTTTTCAAATTGCCGGCCGGCTTCCGGCCAGAGTTTTTGTGCAGAAACGGCCATCTCGAGCTGTGGTTGCAGGCGTTCCTGAATGTAGAAGCCGGCCCAGTTGTCGTGGCGGCCATTGGGTTGGGGCAGGCTGCCAATGTAATTGCTGTATTCCAGGCCGAAGTACTCGTTTGTCGTCCGGTGTAGTTGGGCAAGTGCCTGCCCGAAACGGCGCCAGAAAGCAGGGGTGGGAGAGGCCTCTTCAATGTATTCCAGCAGCAAGAAGGCGTAACCATCGGCCTCTCCTTGCCCGAGAATGCCGGGAACCATGATGGCGCCGCTGCTTCCCAGCAGGCGCAGGCCCTTTGCTTCGGTCTGGAACATATGCGCCGAATTAGGCCGGGTATTCATTTTCAGAAAGGCCGGGCCCTGGCCGGTTTCCAGCAGGCGCGCTTCGTTGATGTCTCCGCCGCTCAGGAACGAAGCCTTATAGACGGTAGTGCCAAGAATGGCACTACAGGCTTTCTTTACAGGAGGAGGAAGCACTATCAGAGTCGGTTTTTGTTGATGATCTCCAGAAGTTCGTCCCGGTAGTTTTTACCGATCGGCAGGTGTTTGGCCTGATTTTTCTCGACGACCTCCACCATGTTGCCGATCACGGCGTTGATCCTTTCTATATTGACAATATAGGAGCGGTGTATTCTTTTGAAGGCCTGAGGCGGTAGTTTCTCTTCCAGGCTTTTCATCGTCTGTAAAGTGATGACGCGCCCGTTGTCCATCCGGATGATGACGTAATCCTTGAGGCCCTCGATGTAGATGATATCCTTGTAATTGATCTTAACCAGCTTTTTATCTGCCTTCACGAATATGAAATCGGCCTCTTCCTCTTTACCGGCACCGGCAGGGCTGTCCCTGCGCTGCAGTTTGATCTGTTCTATGGCCTTATTGACGGCTTTCATAAAGCGCTCCAGGGAGATGGGTTTGAGCAGGTAATCCAGGGCATTGAGCTCGAACCCCTCGATGGCGTAGTTGGGATAGGCGGTGGTGAAGATGACCAGAGGAGGCTTGGAAAGGGTTTTAAGGAAGTCAATACCGGTGAGCTGAGGCATCTGAATATCGAGAAACATGAGGTCTATGTCATGGTTTTTCAGGGCTTCGTTAGCTTCCAGGGCATTGCTGCACTTCTCGGCCAGCGTCAATTCGGGAATTTTTTCTATATAGGTTTCCAGTACATCCTGGGCCAGAGGTTCATCATCAACAATGATTACATTTATCATGACAGGTGGTTTGATTTAGTGGTCTAATTTTAACTTCAGGCTTACCGCATAGGCCCGGGGCGAGTCTTCGATGTCCAGCTCGTATTGCTTGGGGTAAAGCAGGTTCAGGCGACGGTGAATATTGACCAGGCCAATGCCACCGCTGCGGCGGCTGTCCTGCCTGGGGGGCGTATCCGGTTTGCTGTTCTCAATAAAAAAGTGAATGTCATTTCCCTGAACCTGCAGCTTGATGTTAACAAACCCGGTGGAGATCTGGTTACTCAACCCATGCTTGAAGCTGTTTTCAAGAAAAGGAATAAACATAAGGGGGGCAATTTTTTGGTCCTGAATTTCGCCCTCTACTTCAAAATTTATGTTTACGTTCTTGCCCTGCCGCAGCCGTTCCAGGTCCAGGTAATTGCGGATGTAGTGTACTTCCTTGCCGAGTAGCACCTGTTTTTCATTGCATTCGTATAACATGTACCGCATCATTTCCGACAGCTTGATCACGATCTCAGGGGCTTTGTCCGATTTTTTAAGCGTCAGGGCATACAGGTTGTTCAGGGTGTTGAACAAAAAGTGAGGGTTGATCTGTGATTTGAGGAAGCGAAGTTCCGATTGCATCGTCTGGGTTTGCAATTCCTGTTTTTCCCGGAGGTGGCGCACCCAGTCGGTAATGATCTTGAAGATGGTGGAAGAACCGGCTATGAAGAAGGTGACCAGGAAGTACCAGTTCATATTTTCCAGCAGATTAGCCTGTGCCTGCGGGTAGCCCGAAAACTTGAAATAAAAGGCCAGCACTTTCAGGGGGGTAATGATCAGCGTTGCCAGTATCAGCAGGCCGCAATAGGTTAGAAAGCGCTTCTTGGTCAAATAATTGGGAATCAGGTAGAAGAGGTTGAAATAGACGATCAGGCCGTAGAAGAAAAGATTGATCAACTCATTGCTGAGGGTAAAAAGAAATCCCTGGCCGGTGCCCTCAAACAAGGTGAGCAACAACAGCAGGGCCAGCCAGAAGAGGGTGTGGTATACTACTCTTTTGGTCAGGAAACCATACAGGCGTTCTACGAAATTTTTCTGGATCGCGGTGTCCATCTCACTTTGGCTTGCCAGGTTCATTCGGCATCAGTGCCGAACCCCCTTGCGGAATTAAAGCTGCGGAGGCAAAATAGCAATATTTCAGCGGCTGTCTAAATTTTTTATGTGGCACGGAAAATACGGGCCATGGCCACTCCCTGCGAAAAAAATTAGACGGAGAGCCGGTATTGATCGGCGGCTCGTTGCTTTGGCAGGGCGGGCATTTCCGAAATGGCCTGTGCCTTTGTACTTTTGTGCTCTAAATGATAACAAAGAACATGGGATTAATAGCCCCGGCAAAAAACCACCGCCCTTTTAGGCTGTTATAACTGAGATATTGTATTATACTCCCAATGGGAGCCTGAAAAAATAACTCCATGCTTTACGATCAAGATTCAGAACAAGACAGCATTACCGCTTCCAACGGCCTGATCCGGGATTTCGAATCCGTCCTGGAAGGGATCGGCGAGGATCCCGGCCGGGAGGGGCTCTCCAAAACCCCCGAGCGAGCAGCCAAGGCCATGCAATTCCTCACCCAGGGTTACCATCAGGATGGAGAGGCCATTCTGCGCTCTGCCATGTTCCGCGAAGAATACAGCGAAATGGTACTGGTTAAAGATATCGAACTGTATTCCCTCTGCGAACACCACATCCTGCCGTTTTTCGGCAAGGCCCATGTGGCCTATATCCCCAACGGCTATATCGTGGGGCTGAGCAAGATCCCCAGGGTGATCGACGTTTTCGCCCGCCGCCTGCAGGTACAGGAACGGCTGACCGACCAGATACTGCGCTGTATCCAGGATACCCTTAACCCCCTGGGGGCAGCTATCGTTATCGAAGCACGCCACATGTGTATGATGATGCGGGGGGTGCAGAAGCAAAATTCGGTGACGACCACCTCCGCCTTCACCGGAGAATTCCAAAGGGTGGAAACCAGAAACGAATTCCTGAACCTCATCGGTTCCAAATTACACTAAACGAAAAACGAAACTTTGACTATGAAAGCCTACGTATTTCCCGGGCAAGGTTCCCAGTTTGAAGGCATGGGCAAAGACTTGTACGAAAGTTCCGCCCTGGCAAAAGAACTGATGGAGCAGGCCAATGATATTCTCGGTTTCCGCCTGACGGATGTGATGTTCGAGGGCAGCGCCGAAGGCCTGAAGGAGACCAAAATCACCCAGCCTGCCATTTTCCTGCATTCCATTGCCAAGGTCCGTATAGCGATGGCAGAAGAGGACTTTGAGCCCGGTGCCGTAGCCGGCCATTCCCTGGGGGAGTTCTCCGCGCTGGTAGCTGCCGGCGCCCTTACCTTCCAGGACGGCCTGGAACTGGTACACAGCCGCGCCCTGGCCATGCAAAAGGCCTGCGAGGCTACGGAAAGCACCATGGCGGCCATCATTGGCCTGGACGACGAGGTGGTGGAAAGGGTGTGTGAAGAAGTGGAGGGCATGGTCGTGCCGGCCAACTATAACTGCCCTGGCCAACTGGTGATCTCCGGCACCATCCCCGCAGTGGAAGAGGCCGTGAACCGCCTGAAGGAAGCAGGAGCCCGCCTGGCAGTGGTCCTGCAGGTGGGGGGCGCTTTCCATTCTCCCCTGATGGCTCCTGCCCGAGAAGAATTGCAGGCCGCTATCGAACAGACTCCATTCAGCGTTCCGGCCTGCCCTGTCTACCAAAATGTGAATGCCGCACCCGAACGTGAACCGCTTGCCATTCAGCGTAACCTGATCGAACAACTGACCGCGCCGGTTCGCTGGACCCAGGCCATGAACAACATGATCCGTGATGGCGTAACTGAGTTCATTGAAGTGGGAGGCAACGGCAAAACCCTGCAGGGCTTTGTGAAAAAAGTGGACCGCAAATTCCCCAGCAGCGCACTGTAAGCTACACGCTCTAATTTTATGGGGGCGGCGGTTGCATTTTTTACAAGAAGAAATGATATTGGTGCAGGCCTTGTGGCAACTGGCCTTCAAAAGGATCGCCTTTTGAACTTATTCGGGCCGCCCCGGGGTTTTAAAAGGTAGAGTATTTAATTGACGAAAGTATAAATTCATGATAAAAGAAGAGGTTTCCAGCGGAAAGGTACTATTGGCAGAACCCTTTATGCTCGACCCTAATTTCAAGCGCTCGGCCGTTCTCCTGTGTGAACACAACAAAGAAGGAAGTGTGGGCTTCATCATGAATAAGCCTCTGAACATGCAGATCGACGAGCTTATCGAAGATTTTCCCGAGTTCGATTCCGAGGTTTTCTTTGGAGGGCCGGTTCAGACAGATACCATTCACTACATCCATAATGTCGGAAGCCTGCTGGATGACAGTATCTGGATTGCCGACGGTGTATTCTGGGGAGGAGACTTTGAGAAGCTCAAATTTCTCATTACTTCCCATCTCATTCAGCCCCATAACATCCGGTTTTTCGTGGGCTATTCGGGTTGGTCCGAGGGCCAGCTCAAGGATGAAATGATCTATGGCTCCTGGGTATTGGCGGAGATGGACGCCAACTACCTCTTCAAGTCAAAGCCCAACCACCTCTGGAAACAGGCTATGTACAATAAGGGCGATGCCTATACCGTGATTGCGCAAATGCCGGACTCCAGCAACTGGAATTGAGTGAGGCCTCAAAATTTAAAAACCCCTCAGCGGCTTGCGCAAACTGAGGGGTTTTTTTTCGTTTTGTTTTGCCTGCGCCTGCTTGCTTATGGATTTCCTTTTTGCGCTTCCATGGTGGCTCCTTCTTCTGCCTCCTTGGGTTTTGCCTGCGCCAGTTGCCCGAGATAGCGGGTTTTGAGCTCCTCGAATGCAGGCATATCTTCTTTGGAAAGGGGGTCTGCCGGGGGGAATTTGATATTCAGGTGGTTGACTTGCTTGCCATTCTTCCAGAAGCGGAAACATACGTGCGGGCCCGTCGCCAGGCCAGTGGACCCCACATAGCCAATAACCTGCCCCTGCTTGACATGCACCCCCGGGCGGATGCCCTCGGCAAATTTCTGCATGTGCAGGTACTGGGTCTGGAAAATATCATCGTGCCTGATCTTTACAAAGTTGCCGTTGCCATTGGTATAAGAGGCCTTGGCCACCACGCCGTCGCCTACTGCGTAGATCGGAGTGCCGTAGGGTGCGGCATAATCGGTGCCGTAGTGTGGCCGCCTCCGCTTCAGAATAGGGTGGAAACGGTTGAGGTTGTAGTAAGAGGAAATACGGGAATACTTCACCGGGGATTTCAGGAAACCCCGCTTCATGGGCCTTCCTTCCAGGTCGTAGTATCCATCGGTTTTTCCATTATTGTAGTAGATGGCATGGTACTCGTTGTTGCCCGTTTTGTAATAGGCCGCATGTACCTGCCCGATACCGACGGGCTCACCCGCTATGAAATTCTGGTCATACACCAGCTTGAACTCGTCTCCCTGCTGCAGGTGGTGAAAGTCGATAGACCACTGCAGGGCATCTTCCATTTTGGACGCCAGGTCATAACTCAGGCCCTGGCCGACGATCGCGTTCCAGAGGGAGGACTCCAGTACGCCGGCGGCGGACCGTACCTCGGAGCTCACTTCGCGCTCGAAGCGCTCCACCTCATTGTCGCCTTTGAGATGAAAGACGATGTATTCATAAACGTTTGGCTCATAGACCATATAGTCTGCACCCTCTGTGCATTCCCGGCTGAGCAGCGTGTATGGCTTCCCCGCCCGCAGGTGTTTCACGTCAAATATCCCTTTGGAGTTGGCCACCAGGCGTTCGATGGAAGGATAATCCATCCCCTGAGCCAGCAGAATATCGGCAAGATACTGATTGGGCCGAATGGCCTTTTCGACGACTTGCAGCGTGTCTATAGCAAAACCGTACTTGACGGTGGGAATGGTGATGGGAAAGGAACTCAGCGCTATGGGCTTTTCGGAAGCTACCAGTGAAGCCTGGAGTTTACTCTTGATGTCTGAACTGAAGTAGAGGAGGATGCCTCCAAGGGCCAGTGTGCAAAGTGTAAAGGTGAGTAGTCTCCGTTTCTGTTTGAAAAGTAGGGTAAACGAATCTGGCAAATCCACTGTTTCTTGGTTTAGTTAAACAATCGCGTTATAAATACGGCAATACAGTCCAATACCGGAACCGGAAAACGGGCCCGTGGAAAGTTTTTGGGCTGAATTGCGTGTAATGCATGGGATTGCTTTTCTTAATTCTCTTTAGTGCCGTTGCTGCAAATATAGAATTGCCCTGCAATTGCACCTAATAAAATTTGTTAAATCTGCATTTTTTTGAACTTTTTGCTGAAAAAAACATATAAAAATACCATTTCTTTAGACGCTGTTAGAATTTCCCACAGGCCCGCCGCCGCTTGTGTTTTACTGCAAATATTGCCTACCTTTGCCTCCTGTTGAAACAAGGAAGCCATGTCTGAAACCTCCAAATACGGGCTCCGAGGAGTCTCCGCCACCAAAGATGAAGTCCACGCCGCCATAAAGGGGCTCGATAAAGGGCTCTACCCCAATGCTTTCTGTAAAATACTGCCCGACCTGGCCGCCGGCGGGGCCGAATACTGCAACCTCATGCATGCCGATACGGCAGGCACCAAAGGCAGCCTGGCCTATCTGTACTGGAAGGAAACCGGCGACCTCTCCGTCTGGGAAGGCATTGCTCAGGACGCCATTGTCATGAACCTGGACGATATGGCCTGCGTGGGCTGCATCGACAATATTTTGTTATCCTCCACCATCGGCAGGAACAAAAACCTCATCCCGGGAGAAGTGATCAGCACCATTATCAACTTTACCCCCCGATTTATTGAAGAACTCGCGCAAATGGGTATAGCCGTCCACCTGGCTGGTGGAGAAACAGCAGATGTGGGTGATATCGTGAGGACCATAGACGTAGGCTACACCGCCTTTGCCCGAATGAAGCGCTCAGCCCTTATTGTCAATGACATCCAGGCAGGCGACTGCATCGTCGGCCTGGCTTCCTACGGGCAGGCTTCCTACGAAAAGGCTTATAATGGTGGCATGGGCAGCAATGGCCTTACCTCGGCGCGCCACGATGTCTTCTCCCACGAATACGCAACCAGGTACCCGGACAGCTATGACCCCAACACCCCGGAAGAAGTGGTGTATGTGGGAAGCAAAAAGCTCACCGACGAAATAGAAGTGGATGGCCAAAAAATAACCATTGGAAAACTCGTACTTTCTCCTACCAGGACCTATCTTCCGGTGCTGGCCAGGGTCATCCGGGAAATGCGTGGCCAGGTCAATGGCCTGATCCACAACACCGGAGGCGGCCAAACCAAGGTGATAAAGTTCATAAAGGACAAGACAGTCGTCAAGGACAAGCTGTTCGGCCTCCCCCCGCTCTTTAAGCTGATCCGGGAAGAATCAGGGACGGATTGGAAAGAAATGTACCAGGTGTTCAACATGGGCCACCGCCTGGAGGTTTACCTTTCGGAAAAACATGCCCAGCAGGTGATCGATATCGCCCGCTCCTTTAATATCGATGCCCAAATAGTGGGTAGAGTAGAGGAGGGGCAGGGCGAGGCCGTCCGCATTGAAAGCCCCTTCGGCACTTTCGAATACCAGTAAATCACAGAAAAATAATGCCACGCCTTAGCCGTAAGGAAAAAGCCGATGCCATAGCCGAGATCCTGGGCCGCCTCTATCCGGAGGTGCCCATACCCCTGGATCACAAAGACCCTTACACCCTGCTGGTGGCGGTACTGTTGTCCGCCCAGTGTACGGACGAACGCGTCAACCGCGTTACCCCAGCTCTTTTTGAGCTTGCAGACAACCCCCATGATATGGCCGGTTTAGAGGTAGAGGCCATCAAAACCGTCATACGCCCGTGTGGCCTTTCTCCCCGCAAGTCAAAGGCCATTCACGAATTGTCTAATATCCTTATTGAAAAATACGGCGGTGAGGTCCCTCAGGACATGGATGCCCTGGAATCCCTGCCTGGCGTAGGCCATAAGACCGCTTCGGTAGTCATGTCTCAGGCCTTCGGCCAGCCGGCCTTCCCCGTAGACACCCACATCCACCGCCTGGCCTACCGCTGGACGCTCAGCACCGGGAAGAACGTAGAAAAGACAGAGAAGGACCTCAAACGCGTGTTCCCCAAAGAAAAATGGAATAAACTGCACCTGCAGATCATCTATTTCGGCCGCGAGTACTGCCCGGCGCGGGGCCACGACCCCTGGAAATGCCCCATCTGCAGTAAATACGGCCGCAAGAGCCTCTTTGACAAAAAATAAAAAGTGAAATTTCGAAGGCGGGCCAATCATCATTCCATTAAAAAGGATAGCCAAAACCCAGGTTAAAAGCTACAATATCGGCAAACTTCAGGCCGGTGCGCCCCCCGTCATCCCGAAAATCGCGAAACCAGTAGTCCTGCCATTCGCCCTCCCCATTGCTTCCGGGGGCCGGGCTGGGGTGGCGCAGCTTGACGGCCATGTCCAGCCGGAGAATGAAGTAGGAGAAGTCAAACCGAAGGCCAAAGCCTCCTCCCATGGCGATCTGCTTATAAAAAGGCTGGTTGGTGTAGGCCACCCTTTCTCCGGAATTATTGATACAGGAGTATTGCCTGCTGCGAAAAAGGAACTGTGAGCCACAGCGGTTGGGGTCGCGGCGCAGGGTCCAGATGTTGCCGGCATCGAGGAATAGGGCGCCGTTGATCAGCCAGAATATATTGAATCGGTATTCGAGATTGGCTTCCAGTTGCAGGTCTCCGGTCTGATAAAGGCGGGTATTATTCCGCCTTTCCAGCGACAGGGGGTCCTG
>CAYVVK010000006.1:0-1387 GCA_964454855.1 uncultured Phaeodactylibacter sp.
AGTCCAAGGTTTCCTTCTTTGAAACCGCCCTCCGCAAGCTCAGCAACCTGCAACGCAACCGCCTACTGTCACAGACCATAGAGGATAAAGAGCTGGAACTCAAGCGCCTGAAGGAAAACCGCTACGAAGACCTGGCCGACATGGAGGAACTGCGCACCGAAATGGAACTGGAGACCCTCTACCTCGATACCATCGAAGAACTCTCCCTGAAAATGAACAACAGTACTTCTCTGGAAAATGCCGAAAGCCTCCGCCAGGAACTGGAGGAGATGACGCGCGGGCTGGAGAAGTAATCCCCCATCAATGGAAAATAAGGCCTGGCCATTCCCGGGAAAACCGACAGGAAACCCTATCTTTCCAGACACCTAAATAGCTCATCATGAAAACCATTTTACTCCCTTTCTTTTTCGCCCTGACGCTTTCCTTTACCGGTTCTGCCCAATACGGCCTCACTTCGCTGGGGATGGGAGCAATCGACCATGTGGAAGTACTCCACAATGAGGCCGGTTTGCTGGATGCCGGCAACGGCTTCACCTTCGAAGCCTGGATCCTCAACTTCGGAGGCGCCTCCAACCAAAAAGTGGCCGGCAAACTGGTCAACGATTTTAAGAACGGCTTCATTTACGGCATCGAAGACTTACAAGTGAATATGGAGGTTTTCGACAATAACGGAACGAATACCAGGATCAAAGCGGGCGCCATCTCTGCTCTTGGCTGGACGCACCTGGCCGGAAGCTATGAAACAGGGGGTATGTTAAGCATTTTCGTCAATGGGGTTAAAGTTGGGGAAACGCCCGCCTCCACAGTACCCGTTAATCCGAACCTGAATCCTTTTAGGATCGGCATTGCTCCCTGGGACGTAAACGCCCTGGGCTTTGTAGGTTATCTCGATGAAGTGCGCTACTGGCAGGCTGTGCTGGATGAAGCTACCATCCGGTCCTGGATGCACAGGGACGTCACCGAAGCGCATCCGAACTACGATAATCTCACCCTCTATCACAAGTACAACGAGGAAGAAGGCCTGCTGGCGGAAGACGCCAGCGGCAACTTAAATGCCGGCATACTGAGCGATGAGTCCATTACGCGGGAGTTTCTGTTTTTACCCTTTATGGGAGAGGCCGATCTGCTGGATAACGACGTACAGGGCGTCTGGAACGCCAAAACGGAGGCCAGCTCTGACATCCTTTCCGTCAGCGGCACTTTCTTTGACTCGCTCGAACTGGAGGCCAGCATGATCATCGGCCATTCCGATGGCGATTACAGCTTCGATACCGATGCCCCGGGCAGCTATGACCGTTCGCTGTCCAAAACCTGGCAGGTGGCCACTCAGGGCGGCATCTTCGCAGATGTCACCTTTGACCTTAGCCCTATAGATATGTCTCAGGTG
>CAYVVK010000006.1:1397-18596 GCA_964454855.1 uncultured Phaeodactylibacter sp.
TCTTTCGAGTGCGGACGCCTTTTCCGGTGAGCTGGAAGGTAATACCTTCACCGTGGAGGAGATCGTTCCCAATGACGGCTGGTATTATTCGCTGGGCTTTAAAACCACCATATCCAGCACAAATGCCCTTACCAAAAATGCTTTCTCAGTTGCCATTGCTCCCAATCCTACAGATGGCCTATTCCGCCTGGATATTCAGCGGGAACAGCCCGGGGCTTTGCGAGTGCGGGTGCTCAATACTGCCGGCAAAGAGGTATACCGCAGGGATCTGGGGCAATTGCCGGCGGAGCATTCCGAGATGGTGGATCTTGGGCATCTTTCTGCCGGGGCCTATATTGTCGAGCTGAGTGAGGGATCGGGGATTAGTGTCGAGAAGTTGATATTAAATGATTGACCAGCCGGTTGTAAAAAAAACTAAAAAAATTTGATTTAAACAAAGATGTTCGATATTTTCAGATAATGCTCAAAATACGGTAAGTCCCTTATTGTCCTATGCTGAATTGCTGGGAACTGGAGAAAGCAGGAATCTGGAGGTAGCCCACAGAATCTATGAAACACGCCTCAAAGATATTTTTGAATAAGATAACCGATGAAGTAGTTGTTACTATTTTAAAGGATATCATCCCTACACTGAATCGCCTCGGAATAGAGTATTTTATTGTGGGAGCATTCGCTAGGGATTTAAAATTGTATGAAAAGGGTTATGATAAAGCTCCCAAGAGGAAGACTAAGGACATAGATTTAGCAGTAATGGTTTCTTCACAGGAAGAGTATGATCAACTCAAGGGGAAAATCCAATAGCATATATTCTGGAAAACTTCTACCTCTTGCACGTCGATGAAATAGCTGAAAAAGCAGACGATATTTTTGAGGCCTATGAAGGCGAAACACACTTTTTTGATGAAAATGTCTCCGCTAGATACATTGGGCGTCAAATTGGAAGTATGCTCAGTAGTTCACCTGAACTGCAAGAGCGGGTTGTTGATATATTCAAAAGAGAAACTCAGAACATTTTGGACAGTAAGATGGGGCTTTTAATGAAGAAATATCCGCTGGAATCTGCTACACGGATAATTCGGCAGATTCTTCGAGGGATGGAAGACAAAATAAGCTAAAACTAAAAATAACACCTTACCCTAAAAACTGCCTCAAAAAATTCCTGCTCGTCAATATCGCCGACTCGACGTCCTCCAGGGAGCCCTCATAGGCGCGGTCTTCCACTTCAATACACACGGGCCCGCGATAGCCCACTGTGGTCAGGGCGGAGAAGAAATCCCGCCAGCGTACATCACCCAGCCCGGGTATCTTGGGGGAGTGATAGTCTAATGGGTGGGCGAGTATACCTACACGATCCAGTTTGTCCTTATATACTTTGACATCCTTGAGGTGGATGTGGTGCAGTTTCTCCGCATAGTCGTAGATGGGCTGCACTTCATCCATCTGCATCCATACCAGGTGGGAGGGGTCGTAGTTCAGGCCGAAATGATCGCTGGGGATGGCCTCGAACATCTTGTCCCAGATCGCAGGGGAGATGGCCAGGTTCTTGCCGCCCGGCCATTCATCTTTGGTGAACAGCATGGGGCAGTTCTCTATCCCGATCTTAACGCCTTTTTCTTCCGCCAGTTCTACGATTTCCGGCCAGGCCTCCCGGAAGCGCCCCAGGTTGTAATCCACGGAGCGGCCGGGGTCTCTGCCGATGAAGGTGTTAACCACCGGAATATCGAGCCGGGCTGCCGCAGTGATCACTTTTTTGATATGCTCCACATACACCATGGCTTTTTCCGCATCCGGGTCGAGTGGGTTGGGGTAATACCCCAGCCCGGAAATGTAGACGCCTTTCTGTTCCTGATAATTCTTTATGTGAGCAACAGCCTGCTCATCCAACTCCTCTACATCGATATGGGTGACTCCGGCATAGCGGCGTTCGGCCTTGCCCCGGGGCCAGCACATGATCTCCACACAGCGAAACTGGTGGATGGAGGTAAAATCAATGACATTTTCAAAGGAACTGTCGGCCAGGATGGCGCTGACGAAACCGAGGTGGAGCATGGGAGGTTTTTTTAATTTTCCGGCCCTAAATTAATCAGTAAATGTGAGATTTAATAGCTGGGGAAGCTGGAATGCCTTACTTTCCAAACGCTTCAGCTTTCCATTCGTTCGTACCTGCCTGCGGAAGCTATTGGCCAGCTGATCTTATTGTACTATAGAAATCCTCAAGAATACTCTCCCCATCAAAATTCTCCCAAACCGTAATGGTGCGCGTATTCTCCGGCCGTTCCACCCAGCCTTCCCCCTTCAGGGCCGGGGCGGGTATCTCGCGCGCCTCTCCCCAGGCCGGATTTTTGACGATGGCCACCGCCACCAGGTCGAATAAAGCGCGGGAGGGCGGGTCGCCATGCATTTCGGCATGCCGGAAGAGGCTGACGGAATAATCACCGAAGCGGGTAAAGGTATCGCCATGCCGCCCGGTGACGGGTTCAGTGGCCGGGCCGGCGCCGGGCATCTTTTCTTCGATCTGTGCGGGTGTTACCCGCACCGCATCCGAACCGGAAGCTTCGCCGTAGCGCACGGTTACCATT
This sequence comes from uncultured Phaeodactylibacter sp., assembly GCA_964454855.1. Classification (GTDB taxonomy): domain Bacteria; phylum Bacteroidota; class Bacteroidia; order Chitinophagales; family Saprospiraceae; genus CAYVVK01. The sequence continues at coordinate 3,977 of CAYVVK010000006.1, forward strand.
TCGAAAGGCACTTGCTGTTCCAGAATATAACTAAGGGCCGACAAGTCATTTACCTGATTGTACTCTCCCGGGGCGGGATAGTTGGAGCCCAGCCAGACGATGCGCACCCTGTCCTTGATATCGGGCGCTTTCTCCAGGGCCAGCGCGATATTGGTGAGTTTCCCGACTGGTAGCAATACCAGCTTCTGCGGCCGCTCTTTCCGGGCTTCTTCAATAATGAACTCCACCGCCGCCTGCCCGTCATAGCTGGCATTCGGAAGGGAATCCCTGATCTCCGTGAAATCGCCGCCGGCACCGGCGTAGAGCGGGATCTCATCGTACGCCTTGCATAATTTCATGACGCGCTCCGCCTCAGCATATTGCTCCTGGATACCTCCGCCATTGAAGGTGGCATTTACCGTGACGCCCAGCACCTCAAACGTGTCCTGGTTAAACAGCAGATAGGCCAGCGCATGCTGGTCGTCCAGCTCATTATTGGCGTCCGTATCAAAAATGACGGGGATTCGCATAGGCCTCTCATCCTTTTGACTCTCGTTACAACCCAACAGGCTAAGAAATGCGAAAAAAAGCCCTCCGGTAAGTATTGTATATGAAAAATTCTTCATCTTCTCTATTTTCAGAACACGGAGGGCCAAGCTGGTTACCTTCCGATTTCCGCCTTCCGCCTTCCCACTTCCCTACATCCCCATCCTCCGAGCCAGCCCATTACTAGCCAGCATACCAAACAACACAATGCTGATGGAACTCAGGGGCATAAGAATGGCCGCGATGATGGGAGAGAGGGCGCCCTGCACCGCAAAGCTCAGCCCAATCACATTATAGACGAAGGCAAAGCCATAGGCCAGGTAGACCAGCTTGATGCTGCGGCGGGCGAATTCCAGGTAGCGCGGAAGGTGTTGAAACTGCCGGGCGTCCAGGATGGCGTCGCAGGCGGGGGTGAAGTTGTTGGTGTTTTCGGCGACCACCACACCGGCATCGCTCTGTTTCAGGGCTCCGGCATCATTGAGGCCATCGCCGAGCATCAGCACTTTCTGGCCTTCGGCCTGTAGCTGGCGGACGAACTGCAGCTTGTCCTGCGGGCTCTGCCGGAAGCGCATGGCGCCATTATCTCCGAAGATGGGCGCCAGCAGCGGCCGTTCCCGCTCATTGTCGCCGGAAAGGAGGTACAGTTTTGCGCGCTGAGCAAAATACTGTGCCACCTCCCAGATGCCTTTCCGGAAGTGGTTGTTGATCTTGAAATACCCCCGCAACTGGTGGTTGGCCTGAACGTAGACGCCGTCTTCTTCCTCCAGGCCCTGGGCCAGAAAATCATCCATGAACTTCCATGAGCCGATCTTGATGCGGCGCTGGCAGATAATGCCCTGTACGCCCCGGCCGACCTGCTCTTCCCATTCTTTTACCTGGTAGAGCTGCTCGTCCACCGGCGGTTCACCCTCCTTCAGGAAGGCTTCGATCTGCTGGCTGACGGGGTGGCTGGAAGCTTGTAGTATGGCGCGCAGCATGCGTTTTTCATGGCTGTGCAGCGGCTTGCCTATAAATTCAATATCGCCGCGCTGCCGCTGAGTCAGCGTTCCGGTTTTATCAAATACGATGGATTGTATGTTGCTCAACGCTTCGATGATGGCGGTATTCTTCAGGTAGAAATGCTGCCGGCCCAGTATGCGCACCGCATTGCCGAAAATAAAGGGAATGGCCAGGGCCACCGCACAGGGGCAGGCAATGATCAGCACCGCTGTGAAGGCATTGATCGCAATGCCGCCGTCGCGGGGCAGCCAGTAGGCCAGGGTGCCGAAGGCGATCAGCAGAATGCCGATGGTGAAATATTTTCCCACCTTGTTGGCCAGCTGGCTGGTGCGCGATTCCTGCTGCTTGGTGAAGGCCTCGTCGTTCCACAGCTGGGTGAGATAGCTCTGAGATACTTTGCGCGTGAGGCTCAGTTCGATGGCGGCGCCCATCTGCCGGCCGCCGGCAAAGATCTTCTCGCCGTTGCTCCGCTGTACCGGTTCCAATTCGCCGGTGACGAAGCTGTAGTCGATCTCGGCTTCTCCCTTCAGCAGCACGCTGTCGGCGGGGATCAGTTCGCGGTGTTTTACGACGATGATGTCTCCGGGCTCCAGTTTGTCGAGGGTGACGGATTGAAGCTCTCCGCCTTCCTTGCGGTTTGCGGCAATGGGGAAGTAAGACTTATAATCCCTTTCGAAAGAGAGGTTGTGATAGGTGCGCTGCTGGAACCATTTACCGATCAGCAGGAAAAACACCAGCCCCGCCAGGCTGTCCAGGTATCCTGCTCCGCTGTGGGTGAGGATCTCAAAGACACTCCTGCCGAAAAGGGTGAGTATGCCAATGGAAATGGGTACATCGATGTTCAGCGTCCCCTGCTTCAGTCCCAGCCAGGCCGATTTTAGGTAATCCCTGCCGCTGTAGAACACCACGGGCAGGGCAAGAAAGATATTGAGGTAGCCAAAGAGCCGGAAAAAGTAGGCGTCCTGGGCGCGGTTCAGCCCCAGGTATTCGGGGAAGCTCAGCAGCATGATATTGCCAAACGCAAAGCCGGCGATACCCAGTTTATAGAAAAAGGAACGGTCGACGATGGGCTTGTCCTCCGCATCGAGATTGCTGAGGCTGATGGCCGGCGCATAGCCGATGCTGTCCAGCAATTCCACTACCTGCCGCAGGCTGATCTCTCCTTCTGCGAAGGTCACGTAGGCTTCCTTTTTGATGAAGTTGACCGTAGAGGCGGCTATTCCGGGATGGAGCTTGTAGAGGTTTTCCAGCAGCCAGATGCAGGAGGCGCAATGGATCTGCGGGATGAAAAAAGTCACCTTGGTGCGTTGCCCGTCGGAGAAATCGATAATCTTTTCCTGCACGGCAGGGTCGTCGAGAAAGGCGTATTCTTCCTGCTGTTTGCCCTTCAGGCTGATGCCGGCGTCCTCGTCCAGCTCGTAGTAGCGGCACATGCCGTTGGAATCGAGGATCTCGAATACCGTTTTACAACCCTGGCAACAGAAGCGCTTGTCTTCCAGAAAAATGGAAGTGTCCTCGCAGGCTTCGCCGCAGTGGTGACAGGCGTCCCCCACCTGAGGAACGGCGCCCGGGAGGCGAGGGTCTTCAAACTGGCTTGCAACTGGCATATCGGCCCTGGTTTTGCACCGTGCCTGAGGCATCACGGTATAAATTAGGGGCTAAGGTAGGAATAGGCAAGAGGTAGGGGGGTGACAAAAGTCACCCCCCTCGGATGATTAAAATCAAAAAGGGCTTGTCATCCAGCGCTGCCGCCGGGCGGAGCGCTGCAGGTTACCCTACTTTGAGATCGTAAGCTTCCGGCTCTGATAGCCGAAATCCGTATTTACTCTAAGCATATACATTCCCGTGGGCAGCCCTTCCAGAGGGAACTCCAGCAGATGCCCGCCGGTGCCCAGGTTGCCGAAATCCCGCCGGCCCGCCAGTTTGCCCTGCGCATCGAAAAGCTGTGCTTCAACGGCCGAAGGAGACTGCAGCTCCAACTCCACCTGGCTGAGTGCCTGTGCCGGATTGGGGCTCGGCAGGCCCAGGGAGAAGCGGCCGGATACCACGCCGATCTGCGGAAGCCCGGTAACGCTCTCGCCCAGCGGCAGGAAAGCGGTGAATATGTCGATATTGCCGTTATTGGTGCGGCCATCGGCCCAGACGGGTATGGCATAACCGCGAGTAGTGAGGATCTGGGTGTATTCTCCCACGCCAAAATTACCATTGGCAGCGCCGATCTTCGAGAAGTCCGCGCCCTGGGTGGACACGGGGAAGTCTTCCTCGAAGGTCAGGCCGCCGTCTTCGGAATAGGTCATGTAGTACTTGGTCATCAGGTTGTTGGGGTCGTCGCGCCGGTCGTACCAGCTCACGGCCAGCAGCCCATTCTCATTGACGGAAAGGCTGGGGAAGAACTGCTCCGATTCGGGGACGCGGTCGTTGTTCAGTACTATGGGTTCTGTCCAGTTGGCGCCGCCGTCCTTGGAGTAGCTGTAGTAGACATCCAGGCCGGGAGTGAGTTCCGTGGTGAAGCCGTCGGCGGTCCATACGGCATAGAGGCGCCCGTCATAAACACCGCCCGACTTATCCACCCGCAAATGAGGGCAGGGATATACCCGGGAGGAATCTACGCCTACCAGGTCGCAGGGGCCACCGGCGCCCGGAGGGAAGCAGGGGAGGTGCAGCGAGGAGATGCGCACGGGTTCGGAAAAAGTTTGTGCTCCATCCTGAGAGGCCGTATGGTACAGGCCTATCACCTGGTCCTGCGCCCGGGCGCCGGCGTACATCACATGAACGGTACCGTCGCTGCCCACGTCAATGCTGGAGAATTGGGAGAATACCAGGTTTTCGGGCGTCACATCCACAGCCTCGCCAAAGGTATCGCTTCCGGCTTCCTTGGTTTTCACCAGGATGTTATAGGTGGTGTCCGCCAGGTTGATCTCCACATAAGCGGTATAGAGGTTATTGCGGTAAGGCGATTCGGAAACATCGATAGACATCCATTGTTTGTCGACGAAGCGCGACTGGGGGTCCTCCATGTCGATCACCGTGCCGGAATCGATGTAATTGGGTTGCCGTTGCCAGGTTGCGCCGCCATCTGTGGAGATGGCCCAGTGCAGTTGAATGCCTATGGTGAGGCTGATGTCGCCGGTGAAGGTCAGCCAGGAAAGGTAGGCTGTGCCATCGGTATCGAAGGCCAGGACGGGATCGCCCCCGCCGAGGACAAAGGTGAACGGCGGCAGGTCGGAAACGCCGTCGAACTGGCTGCGTTGCCAGCTCTGGCCGAAGTCTTTGGTATAGTAAATGGGGAAGGAGAGGCTGCCCAGCAGCTGGCTGGCGTCGAGTTCCATGGCCGCTACGATGATGTTGCTGGTATCTCTGGGGTTAACGGCGGCATGCACTTCGCTTTCGGGTTCTTCCGAGCCGCTGAGGTTGTTCTCGGCGCTGCGAAAGGAAACCTGTGGGTTTTCGGTAGCTTCCGCCTGGGCCTGCCGCCTCATTTCCGTAAGTTCTTCAGGAGTAGCCTTGAGTTTGCGTTGCAGTACCGACTGCCCCTGCTCGTATATCCACTGCTTGCTGAATGCCTGTGCGCCCAGGCTGCCGGCGCAGGCCAGCAGCACTGCCGTGAGAAGTGTCCATTTCAATTGGTTCATATTCACCTTTTTGGGGTAAAGAGAGAACTGCCTCTTTACCGGGAGTTGAAAAATATATTACCAGATCCTTGAAATGGAGATAAGAGGAAAGTATAAAGGTATACCGGGAAAGCGTGGTGTGGGTGTTGCAGTTTTCAGGGCCTGCCAAAGGTAGTAATTAATTTTTCATTATCCAAAGGCGGCCGTCCGGTATCCTGTGGAATCCGGACGCATGGCAGAGTGCTTTCGGCACAAGTGCCGGCCGGAAAGCAAATACCGGGTGGATTTGGCCCAACTTAGTGGGAAATCTTATAACTTAGGCATGCCGAAGAATGCCGCCCCGTTTTATTTTCAGGCATTTTCTTCTTTGCAGCCATTTAACCCATGAAAAACCTTCCCGTCATATTGCTTGCTTTCGCCAACAGCCTGTCCGATTACCTGGACAACCTCAAGCGGGAAAGCAGGGTGCTCAATCAGGCGCTGGAGCCCTGGGAGGACCGTTATGCCATCAAGGTGTATCGGGAAGAAAATGCCTCTGCCCGGGAGATCATTCATGCTTTCAACCGTTTCGATGGCGCGATAATCATCTTTCACTACGCCGGGCATGCCGATGGTGAAAAGCTGATGCTCGACCAGTCGGAGGGCCATTCCGAAGGGCTGGCTTAGCTGCTCAGCCGCCAAAAGCAGCTCCAAATGGTGTTTCTCAATGGTTGCTCGACGAAAGGGCAGGTAGAGCGCCTGCTCCAGCTGGGAATCAAAGCGGTGGTCGCTACTTCCGCCAGCGTAGAAGATGATAAGGCCACGGCTTTCGCCGAATACTTTTACAAGAAACTGGCCAATGGCGGTAGCCTTCAACAGTCTTTCAGTTACGCCCTGGACAGCCTGCAGTTTGAGCAGGGGGCCATGCCCGGGCCTCAATTGTACGGGCCGGGGCAAAGCCGAAGTATAAGCCTTGAAGGGCTCGGGCAGGAAGATGCCCCGCCATGGGGGCTTTACTATCAGGATGAGGAAGCCCTCAAATGGACATTACCCTACAGTCTATCCTTTCCCGGCAGCGATCTTGCCGAAAAGAGCAGTTACGAACCTAATGAGTATATCTATCCCATCCTGGGGGAAATGGCGGCCTACGACAGCCGCCTTGAGGAAGACATCCGGGACCTGGAAGACGACCGGGAATTCCTGGAACTGATCATCAAAAACTTTCCCTGGAACATTGGGTCTCAGATCGGTAAACTGGTTTCAAATGATACTGAAATGCTCCGCCTGGGCACGGCACGGCTCGAACAGGCCGTTAACACCTATATTGCAGCTGCCCAGTTCATCTTCTTTGCCACCCTTTCTCAGGTGTGGAATGAAAAGAATACCGGAGGCATATGGCTTCTGCCGGGAAGGAGCCTATATTTATATAAAAAGCAGCAGTAACCTCTGCCGGGGGCTGCAAGGCGGCCCTAATCAGCTGAGCACGGCCCTGGAGGTTAATCCCGACAGCCGCAACCGCCGGCTGAAGAGCAAGTATCTGAAGTCTCATAAAGAAGAGAAATCAAAGCCTTTCCTCATTCTCGAGGAACAGTTTGAAAAACTAAAGGCCAGTTGGCAGTAACAATGAGCAGTACAGAAACCACGAGCCGCAGCCCGTTTAAATTCCTGGATTCCTACGGCAAGGAAGACCGGGCCATCTTCTTTGGCCGCGATGCCGAGATCGAGGAGCTCTATGAACGGGTTTTTGAATCTAACCTCATCCTGCTATACGGAGCTTCCGGCACGGGCAAGACCAGCCTCATCGATTGCGGGCTGGCCAATCAGTTTGAAAGCACCGAGTGGCTGCCTGTTTTCATCCGCCGTTCAAACCATTTGCTTACAGATATGGAGGAAGCCATTCGGGAAAAGGCCGTCAAAGCAGTGGAGCCTTCCTGGCCAGTATCCCGCAAAGTACATTCCCTCTACCTGGCATACTTTGGTTTTCTGAGGATGGTAAAGCCATGGTCCTGGCAACGGCTGATAACCGCTTCGAGATCCGGGGCCTGCTCAGTAAGAACATGAAGGCAAAACTGAGGGGGAAGGCCGCTGATGTTCGCATTTTGACAGGAAACAAAAAGGTGGCTGTTGTGGAAAGTGCCACGGCCCACCTCATTACCCTGCCGGTGTCTTCTGCTGGAAGTGAGCAAAAGAAAACATGGAGTGAGGCAGAGGCGAGAGCAATATTTGATTTTTTTGACCGCCGGCTTCGTTCTTTTTCCGATATTTAAACCCATACACCCTGAAACCATTATGTATGAATACCATAAGGCCCATCTTTTCGTTCCTGCTCATTCTTTTCTTTTTGCAGGCCTATGCCCAGGAGCTGCGCCCACCCCGCCTGGATCTCGAGCTCAGCACTTTTTACGAGGAAGGAGGGCAGTGGGAAAAACATCTCACCTATACTTTTTATAAAGAAACCCTGCCGGGCTCCAAAACGGAAGTGCCCAGGGAATTGAAATTCAAACCCCGCGCCAGCCAGGTGCGGATGCTGTTTTCCACCTCCATGAACCGCCAGCCGGTCAGATGGGAAAGGCTTATCGTGATGCCTACCGATAAAAACGGCAATGGGAGTATGGTCATGCAAAGGGTGGTAAGAGCAAGCCCGGGGGGTAAAAGGACGGAGGGGGTGGTGGATTATAGCCTGCAGGGCCTGGATCCCTACGAACAGCTCGTGGTGGATGTACAGGAGCCGGTTGGATATCTGGGGCGTATACCGAATCAAACCCTTATCGTCGAGTTCTCCGGCCTCAAGGGGGGGAGCTACACCGTTCAGTATTTCGTGCAGATGGCCGCCGCAAAGGCCGCCTCAGAACCGGAAAGGAAAAGACTGCAAAAGTATATTTCCAACCCCGCCCGGCTTGAAGTGAGGATCCTGCCGCAGGAGAAGGGGGAATCCCTGCACCGATATGCCATCGGCCCGTTTGATACCGAAGAAGAGGCCGGCGAATTTCAGAGAGGGTTGATCAGAAACTGGAAAGAGTATTCCTATCAGAGGAACTTCCCTCCGATAAGGCAGGTGGCTGGCAATCCAACTGAATTTTCCGAAACGGAAATTGTTCGCACCAACAGGCTCACCAGAGATTATGATAGAAACATTACAGCGTCCGGGCAGCCGCCAGTTGGCAACGATATCCCGGGCCTGACGAATAGGTCAAGCGGCGCTACTACCAGCCAGAGCTACGGTGAGTCCTTTCCCTACACCCAAAAGAACCAAAACCTCTACGCCATAGAACTCTACACCACCGATTCTCCGCCCAGCATCTACACCACCCGCCGCCTGGCAGGCCTGAATGGCGTAACCTATTTCGAGAAAGACGGGAATATATACCGGGTGCGCATCGGCTTTTTCAACACCCTTTACGAAGCAACGGAGGCCCTGGCCAAGGTTCGTGTAGCCTACCCGGCGGCGCGGGTGATCCAGGAAGCCGGCCATTTCGTCAATGCAGATATGCACCCTTCCGCCAGGCCGGCAAGGCCGGATACTTCATCGGGTAAGGAATTCGGAGCCGGAGCCGCCAGGCCGGTATACCATACGGTAAAAGAAGGAGAAACTTTATACAGTATTGCACGGCAGTACGAAGTCTCCGTGGGCCAGATCCAAGAGCTGAATAACCTGGAAAGAGGAGAGGTGATCCTTCCCTTCCAACGGTTGAGAATACAGTAACCAATAATATCATAAAGTGGCTTCCAGAAACTCAGACAATAAACGCAGTATACTACTTGGAGAAGATATCAGTAAGCCATCTGCGCTGTTAAACGGTAAAAACTACCTGCTCATCATCGCCATTGATGACTACCGCAACGGCATTCCCCCATTGTACAATGCCGTGAAGGATGCCCAGGATTTTCGTAAGCTGCTTTTGGAACAGTTCCGCTTCGAAGAAAGCCTGGCCACCAGCCTGTTCAACGAGGCCGCCACCCAGGATGCCATACTCGACGCCTTCGACCATATTGAACGGCAACTTACGGAAGCGGATAATTTCGTGTTCTACTTCGCCGGGCACGGCTGGTACCACAAGGAACGGGAAACCGGCTACTGGCTGCCTTACGACGCCGTCCTGAAAAAGCGCAGCACCTACCTCAATAATGCCGACGTGGTGGCCACCTTCCGCACCAGCAAGGCGCGGCATGTATTCGGCATTGTCGACGCCTGCTTTTCCGCCAGCCTGTTTGTACAGCAGCGCAGCCTGGGTACGGAAGAGATGCGCTACTTCAACCTGCCCTCCCGCTGGCTGCTGACTTCCGGCCAGGTGGAGCCGGTTTCCGATGGCTCGGCGGGGCAGAACAGCCCTTTCGCCCAGGCGCTGATCACTCAACTCAAATACCATACCGCCCCTGCTGTTTCCATTTCCGAATTGTGGGTCAATATGCGCAAGGCCGTGGTGGCGAATGCTCAACAGACACCCCGTTGCGAACCCCTGCAGAATGCCGGGCATCAAAATGGAGAATTTTTCCTCATTCGTAAAGGCGCCACCCCTGCTCAGGCAGAACCACTGATCCTGCCGTCTATGGCCACTCGCGAAGTTTTGCCCCCTCCACCTCCCGAGCTGCCTTCGGCAACCATCACTGCGGAAGAACTGAAAGGGCTGCCCCTGGAAGAAATACAGGATCAACTCGAAGAACTGGCAGCTACCAATGAGTTGGAGCAGGCTCTCGGGCTGTTGAAGGCCATCCTCAGCCGGAAGTCCTCCGCCCGGCAGGCCCTGATCCTGATCAACGGCCGCTTCAACCGCAACCGTAAACAGGAGATGAGCGGCCTGGCCAAGGAGGATGATGTCAGCCTGGCCTACCGGCAGGTCAGCCATTCGCTGCTGGAACTGATACGCGGGCTGAAAGAGAGAGACTTGAATAAGTAGGTAGGCGGACAGGTTTAGTCTGCTTATGCTGCTTCGGCAGTAGAGCCTGGGGTGCTTTGTTCTCACGCGTCCGGACAAATTGTTGCATTGTTAAATTACTATACTGTCCTGGCCTATTTATTTATATCTTCAAATATTATTTCACTTCCAGGCGAGAAAGCAATATTTCGTTAACTTTGTTTAGCGCCAAATGTGACCCTATGCAAGCAGCAGCCCAAACGACCGCCCCGATAGACTGGGATTTTATCATCGAGACCATAAAAGCGGAAAAGTGCATCCTTTTTCTCGGCCCGGGTATCTTTTCCGCCAACTCCGGCGGCCCCACCCTGGAAGATGCACTGATAGAACACCTCAACCCCGCAGAAAATACGGACATTCAAGCCTATTATAAGCAGGACCACCTTTTTCTGTTTAACAGCCGGGCGCGCAAGACAAAGACCTTCTACAAGATCAAATCCTTCTACGACAACCCCTTTCCCGAAGCGGACGACATCCTGGGCAAGATCGCGGAGATCCCCTTTCACTTTATCATGAACGTCACCCCGGATAAGTTGATCTCCCGGGCCTTCAACAAGCGCAACATCCGCCATAAGTTCCATTTTTACTGGAAGAAGATGGCGCCCGATGAGGACATAAAAGTGCCCAATGCCAACAACCCTACGGTCTACAATATGCTGGGTTGTATCGACCGGCAGGAATCCATGGTGCTCACCCATACGGACCTCTTCGAATTCTTCGAGTCGGTCTTTGCAGGCAACAGCCTTCCGGAGCGCTACAAACGGCTTATTAAAGAGGCGAACAACTTCATCTTCCTGGGCATCCCCTTTGAGCGCTGGTACATGCAGCTGCTGATGCGCATCCTTTACCTGCATAACGACTTTGACTTTGTGCGCTATGCTTCCAACCAAAGCATCAATGAGGAAGTCAGATCCTTTTGTTTTGAACAGTTCAAGATCGAGTTCGTGCCTACCCATATCCACGAGTTCATCAACAGCCTGCACGCCAAATGCGCCGAGAGCAGCATACTGAGAGCATTGGAGGAAGAGGCGGAATCACCCATAGAGCACCTGATGGAACTCCTGGGAGAAGATGAGGTCGAGGAGGTGCTCAACCTGCTCAGAGACCACCTGACGGATGCCGGCGAGTCCGGCGAAGAACTCCTGGACGACGTCCTCCTGATGATGAATAAGTACAGCCGGCTTTCCAAACGCATCGTGCAGGGCATCATCGCCAAGGACGAGGCCGACCTGCAGAGCAATAAGATCCGGGTGGAATTGCTGGAACTGCTGAGGGAGGCGGATGGGGTGATTTAGCAGTTTGCCCTATTGCAATTCTACGACTCTGATGCTCGAATTCTCAATATCAAATACCGGTTCAGACTTCAATAGTGACATTATCGGCTTCCTTCACTACGATGAGGTGGTAGGGCTGCCGGTCCTTGTTGTGGCCCCAGCGCACGGGGGTATAGTCCCCAATATTCGGTGACCCCAGGATGGTAGCTCCGTTCATGACTTCAAAGTTGATGTTAGACTTCAGGAATACCGCACCACTGAGGAAAATGCCGGGAGGGACGATCACGCGCCCGCCGCCGGCCGAAGCGGCTTCGTCTACCGCTTTCTGTATAAATTCGGTATCGAGGGTAAGGCTGTCGCCTTTGGCGCCGTAGTCCGTAATGTCGAATACTCGTTTGCCCGCCTCGTTAGAAGGAGAACAGGCCAATAGAAAAAAGCAAGAGATCAGGAGCAGAATGGAAGCTTTGGCCATATGGTCTGTTTTGAGCGATTAAATTAATAAGGTTTCGCTTTCAGGGTGCCACAAATCAAGAATCAAAAACCTCCCCCTGTCCCAGCCGCTTTTCCCGCTGAAACAGGAAGAGCGAATTACGCAGCCCCTCCCCGCGTAACCGGCGTAGGAGAAGGCAGTTCTACCAATATTACATGCCTACGGCATGCTATGGCTATCGCTTGTTTCGTTCTACTTACGGCCGGAACGGCCAATATATGGTAACAATAATAGCGCGGCACGGCCCTGCGGGCCAGCATAATCTTTCGCACCTGAAAAGTCAAGGCCTGCGGGCGCTTTCCCTTTCCAGCAGCTGGAATTCCGCTTCCAGCACCTTTTCCGAATCTCCGCCCACAAATACCTTGAAAGCCCCCGGCTCCGCCTCCCACCTCTGGGCGGCGGTAAAGAAGCTGAGGTCTTCTGTGCGTAGGGTGAAGGAAAGCTGTTTTTGTTCTCCCGCTTCCAGGAACACCTTTTGGAAACCCTTCAGCTCTTTGACGGGGCGGGTAAGGCTGCCGGCGAGGTCGCAGATGTAGAGTTGTACGATTTCGTGCCCGGCGCGCTGGCCGGTATTGCTTACCGTTACGGAGATATCCAGGCTGTCGCCCATTTTCATATTGTTGGTGCTGAGCGCCAGCTCGCTGTACGCGAAAGAAGTATAGCTCAGGCCATGGCCAAAGGGCCAGAGCGGCCCCGCTTTTTCATCGATGTAGTGCGACCAGAAGATGTGGCTGTGGTTCTCATCGCCGGCCCGGCCGGTATTTTTGTGGTTGTAGTAAATGGGCAACTGCCCCACGGAGCGCGGAAAGGATACCGGCAGTTTTCCGGAAGGGTTATAAACCCCCAGCAGCACCTCGGCGATGGCGTGCCCGGCCTCTGAGCCCAGGAACCAGGTTTCCACAATGGCGGGAATATGCTTTTCCGCCCAGGAAAGTTCCAGCGGCCGGCCGTTCATCAGCACCAGGACGATGTTGGGGTTGATGGCGTATATCTCCTCCAGTAATTGCTGCTGTACGCCCGGCAGGGTAAGGCTGGTGCGGCTACGGGCTTCGGCCGACTGAAAGCAGTCCTCTCCCAGGGCCAGGATCACCACCTCCGCATTTCGGGCGGCCTCCCGGGCGGCTGCAAAACCGGAAGTATCATAGCTTATGGTCAGTTTATCGCGGAAGCTGCGTGCTCCCACAGTGATCTTGCAGCCCTCAGCATAACTTACCTCGGCGCCGGAAGCCAGTTGTTCCGTCAGGCCTTCCCAAAGGGAAACGGCGGAGCCATCTATGGCCCTGGCGCGCCAGCTGCCGAGCGGAATGTCCTTGTCTTTTACCAGAGGCCCGATCAGGGCAATGCGCCGGCTTTCCTGAAGGGGCAAAAGCGCGCTCTCATTTTTTAGCAGAACAATAGAGCGGCGCGCCATTTCCCGGGCGGCCAGGCGGTTTTCCCTGGTGTATATCTCCGTTTTTTCGCGCTTCGGCTCACAGTAGCGGTAGGGGTCATCGAACAGCCCCAGCCGGAATTTCAGGCGAAGCACCCGCCGCACGGCATCATCGAGCAGGCCCTCGGGGATGTGCCCCTCGTCCACCAGGCCGGCCAGATGGCGGTGGTAACTCAGCGAGCCCATGTCCATGTCGTTGCCGGCCAGCAGGCTTTTCAGGGTGGCTTCCCGCTTGTCGCGGGCGAAGCCGTGGCTGGCGACCTCCTGTACGGAATTGTAGTCGGAGACAACAAAACCGTCGAAGGCCCATTCTTCCTTGAGGATATCCCGCAGGAGATAAGGACAGGCGGTAGTGGGAATGCCGTTGAGCTCGTTATATCCGCTCATAAAAGTAGCTACCCCCGCTTCCACGCAGGCTTTGAAAGGAGGCAGGACGACGTTGTGCAGGGTAGGCAGGCTGATATCGACGGTATTGTAGTCCAGGCCACTCTCCGCAAAGCCGTAGGCGGCGAAATGCTTGGCGCAGGCAGCTACCGTATGCGGCAGGGACAAGGATTTTCCCTGTAGGCCCCGTACTTTGGCAACTGCCATCTGAGATGCCAGGTATGGGTCTTCTCCGGCGCCTTCCATTACCCTGCCCCAGCGGGCATCGCGGCTGACATCCACCATGGGCGCAAAGGCCCAGTGTATGCCGGACGCGGAAGCTTCCCGGGCAGCGATTCGGGCGGACTGCTCCACAGCTAACGGGTCCCAGCTGGATGCTTCCGCCAGGGGGACGGGGAACATGGTCTGATAACCATGCAGCACATCCAGGCCGAAGATTAACGGGATGCCCAGGCGGCTGTTGGCCATCTGCATCTCCTGCGCCCGGCGGGTATCGGCCACGGAGGTGACGTTGAGCATAGACCCCAGCAGGCCGCGCTCCAGCAGGCTGTAGCGCTCTTTGTTATCGCCCTCCTCAGGAGGAGGGCCGGTGAGGTCAAAGTGGTTGCTGATCTGTACCAGCTGGCCGGCTTTCTCCTCCAGGGTCATCAGATTAAGCAGAGAATCGATGGCCGATTCCCGGTTTTTTTCCTGGGCGGAGGCGGAATGCAGGAAGCAGGCCAGAACAGCCAGCCATCCCCAAAGGCGTATGCTTTTCATGTCGATGTAGTTAATGATCCGGCCAAATCAGGCGATTTATCGCCCGTCCAGCATTTTTTGCACTTCTATGCCGGCGAAGATCAGCCCCAGCAGGCCGTGGGAGTCGTCCTTTACCACCGGCCGTTTATAGTAATAGTCCAGGTCTTCGGTGCACATGGTGCCCATGCAGATCTGGCTGACGGTGCCGTCCGGGCCAATGACGGAGTCCAGCGCCTGCCAGCCTTTCAGAGCATAGGGCCTGTATTTATTCTCCTTAA
>CAYVVK010000006.1:18606-23740 GCA_964454855.1 uncultured Phaeodactylibacter sp.
GATGGCCATGGTGAAAATGGCGGTCCCGGAAGTCTCTTCAAAGGAATCCGGCTTGTTGAGCACATTGTGGTAAAAACCGCTCTCCGGGTCCTGCATTTTTACCAGCCCACTGACGTGATCCCGATAGATCTGCAGGATCTTCCTGTAGTGAGGGTGATCCTCGGGCAGGTGCAGCAGGCACTCCGTCACGGCCCAGATGGCCCAGCCGTTGGCGCGCGACCAGTAGGGGAGCTTCACTTCCGGCCGCTCTGAATACTGCGCATGATGATAGAGGTTCATCTGCGGGTCATACAAACGTTTGTGGAATCCCAGTACCTGGGCGGCGGCATCATCGTAGTATTTTTGCTTTTCCCTGGGGTCATCTGTCAGCATGGCCGATTGCAGCAGGAAGGGGATGCCCATGAACATATCATCCACCCAGGTGGTGTACTTAAAGGGCGTTTCCCGGGTGAAAGTGCCGTCCGGCAGGCGGATCTGTTCGTTTATGACGTATTCCCGGGTATTCTCCACCAGTTCCCGGTAATCCTCCCGCCTCGGGAACCGCTCTTCTTTGCGCAGCCGGTAAATAAAGGGCAGGGCGGGAGCGGTGGTGAAATCCAGCAGGGGCGTGTTCAGCAGGTGGATGTGCCGGGAGCTTTCGCGGTGCAGCTCGTATTTCTCGTAGCCAATGTAGGGTTTGATGTCCAGCATGAAATTACAATAAGTGTGCAGATACTCTTTATACCGCTCTTCCCCTGTAAATTCCCCGAGCTTATGGACGGCCCAGGCGTAGCCGGCAGTGTGGTAGTTCCAGTCGTAAAGGGTGCCCCAGAGCGGGTCGGCATCGATCACATCCGCCAGGATCTCTACTTTGGGCAGCTGCCAGGCGATCTTTTTCCCGCCGTATTCGTACAGCCTGCCGATGATGAACTGCTCTTCGGGGGGGAAGCTTTCCGACAGGCCTCTGCGCCCTTCATTCGGAAAGGGGCCGATGACGAACCACTTGGAGAGTTCGGCCACTTCCTCCGTCACGTGGGGTATGTTGCCGATCGACAGCTTCATCCACCGGTCGTCCTGCTGCTGCCCTTCCGGGACGTCCGGGAAACGGGGGCGCAGGAATACTTTCCACTCCTTGCCGGCAGTCTCGGACTTGATCAGTAAAGTGTTGTCGCCCTTTCTCACCGGCATGCGGAGGGTGTCTTCCAGAAAAACATCTCGCTCTTCTTCCCGGACTACCGCCGGGCCGCTGCGCTCCTTTTCGTAGATCAGTTCGCCGTTCAGCCACACCTTCAGCCCGTCGTTATGGCTGACTTCCACGGGTAGGTTCTCCTCCCTTTCACTATTGATCACACTATAAGCATAAGCTACGCCCGTTTCCTCCAGGCCGAAGGTGCGCTCAAAATTAATGGTGTGCAGGCCGCGGAAGTACTCGCCCGGCTTTTGCAGGATCACCCGGAAGGCAAAAGGCGTTTCGCGGATGGATTTGTCGGCCACGGCCTTTACGGCTTCCACGGGAGGGCGTTCGAAAGACTGGGCTCTGCCCTGGAAAGAAGCCAGTAGCATGGCGGAAAAGAAGGCGAGGATAAAGCATTGGTTCAGCTTCATAATTTCACTTTTTGAATCGTAAAATTTCTGTTTCGCCCGGCTCCAGTTTCAGGATACGGGCATTCCATAATGGGAGTGCGCCAAGCGGCTGCTGTAACTCGCCTTCATTTTCTGTCAGTAGCTTTATTTCGGCTTTCATTTTGGTGGGGTTATGAACTTCTACTTCGATGAATGAGGCCTCATCCTTTACCAGGCGCGCCTCGATATTGTCGAACGGAAGAACAAAAGAACGATGGGGTTGCACATACAGCCCCGGTACTTCGATGTACGTAAGCATGAGGGCGGTTTCCGACCAGGTGGTCAGATAAGAGATCTCGCCTATACCCTCCAGCCAGTCGGTAGTGCTTACACGCTCGCACATCCAGCCGGCCTTGGCCCCTTCGATGGGTTTCTGAGGTGTGGGCAGATACTGCGGCATATTGCGGGCAATGTCCTGCAGCAGTTCCGCATAAAAAGGGTCGCCGGTAGCGCGGAAGAGCCGCAGCAGGGCGATCCCGGACTGGGTGCAGATGCCCGGCGCGCCGTGCTTGTTCTGGGTGTTGGCGTTGACGGCGCCCATGGAATACATGCCCTCTTTGCCGAAGAGCGAGGAATCGGGAAAAGGATAATTATAAGCGTGCACCCAGGTGGCAAACTGCCGGGCCATATCTTCGCCCATTTGCAGCCAGCGTTCTTCACCGGTAGCCTCGTACAGCATGGCGTAGGATTCCACCAGGGCATAGCTGGACTCGCTGTCTGGGTTTTGCAGGGCATCGCCGGGGCCGCCGGTTGTCAGCCCGCGGTTTACATAATTTTCATAGTAGTAAGCCGCTGCTTCTTTCGCCACCTTCAGGTACCGGCTTTCGTCAAAATAATCCGCCGCCAGCGTCAGAGCGGCCGGGATGATGCCGCCACTGGTGGAGCCGCCGACCACCACCTTGCCGGTGGGGTTATCGACAAACTGGCCGAACTGGCCGTATTCCTCCCAGATTTTCACCAGGGCATCCGCTGCGCCTTTGGTTCCTTCCACCCAGCCTGCTTTTGATTCTATGCCCAGCTTTTCCATCAGCATCAGCTGCTTGAGGATGTAGTACAGCCCATCCCCGCTCTTGCGGATCAGGTGCCAGTTTTTGGTGTGGGGCTTGCGGATATCCCCGCCGTACCAAATGTGGCCTTTCTCTCCGGAATCCCAGAACAGGCCGGAGGGCGCGATCCCGTCCGGGAACAGCCAGTCAAAATTGCGCAGCACATTGCGGCGGGTGCTGTCACTGCCCATCCACAGCAGGGGAAAAGTGGAGATCATGCCTCCCGTCCAGCCGATCTGCCAGTCCTGCAGGAACATGTTGCGGGGCCCTACGGAATAGTAGCCGTACTCCGGCACCCAGTTCAGGCGGTTGAACTTGTCTTCCTGTACCTCGAAGGCGCTGGAGAAGGGCAGCACCAGCCGGTGTTTGCCATTGTCGATATACGATTTGCGGATCTCAGTAAAATAGTCGAACAGGTGTTGTAATTCCGGAGCTTCAAAAAAATGAAGCCGAAAGCGTATCGTCACCTCATCGCCGGCACGGAAATGATGCGGCACATCATCCGACGGCCAGCGGTTGTCGGTAATGCGGTACTTGTACAACTCCCTTACCACGGGGGCCGTGATGCTGATGGTGGCTTTGTTCCGCTGCCGGTTTTCTTCGATGTCTATGCCTGAGTCTCCCAGAGCCGTACCTACTTTCGTAAGCAGCCAGAAGCCCCGTTTGGCCTCGGGTTCCCAGAAACCCGCGGAAGGCACCGTCATGTCGCCGGTACGTTGTTGGATGCGCGAAGGCCCGCCGCCCTTGGCGAGCTTGGGCACATCGCTGATGATGGTGGGCACATCGGGGCCGATATCTCTGGGGTCCAGCAGTTTGGGAGAATAGCGGATGCGGCGGTAAGTGAAGCGGTTGCCGTTGTAGGCCGCTCCCGGCAACAAAACATAGTTTTCCTCCTGCCAATCGGAAAAGGTAAGGCCGACGGATACCGAAGCTTCCCGCGCCTCCCCACCAATGCAGCGGAAAGTGGCCGCAAGATCAACAGCCTCCGGATGTTCCCCCACTGTATCCATTTCCAGGAACACCTCCCATTCGGAACCGGGAGGGCTTAAGCGCCCTTCTACTGCTTTTGCAGAAAGCGGGGTGGCAGTCTGATGCACAAGCAGGTTGAAACGGTTGTGGTCATAGTAATTCACCCTTGCCGACAGCTGAAGCTGGG
Source organism: uncultured Phaeodactylibacter sp. (assembly GCA_964454855.1). Classification (GTDB taxonomy): domain Bacteria; phylum Bacteroidota; class Bacteroidia; order Chitinophagales; family Saprospiraceae; genus CAYVVK01. Next base: position 22,411 of record CAYVVK010000006.1, read on the forward strand.
GAGGCAGGCTTGCTTCCTGAGCACAAAGGCTGATGGCGGATGCTAAAAGGAAGATCACAGTAACGGTATACGGGAAGGCCTTCATAACAAAAAAGAGTGAAAAAGAAGGCGAAAACAGGTTGTTGCCGTTTTCGCCTGCTCAAAATTTACGTTTAGTATTATACTGAAGGCGGCGAAAGTCCGGCCGCCCTCAGTATAAGATAGTGCCGGCACGCTGCAAAACGTAACCGGCACTTACCATTACTGCTTAACGATCTTTTTCACTGCGCGGTGCTGGCCGTTCTGAACGACACTCAGGGTGTAGAATCCATTGGGCAGGCCTTTTAACGAAAGGGTTTCCTTCAGGATCACACCGGTTTTATTCACCCGGCGTTCCATAACCAGCCTTCCAAGGTGGTCGAACAAATGGATCACGGCATTGCCATGTACGGCGTTGTCGAGGCGGAGCGTGAGCTCATCCTCATTAACCGGGTTGGGGAATACACTAAGGTGATCCGACTGGTCGATGGCCTGCACGGCGGTGCCCGGGCTGGCCACGCCAAGCGCATATTGGCCGGATTGGATGGCATCCACGGCAAAGCTTACCTTGCCATCGCCGCCAACGGGCGCCAGGCCGAGATCTGTCCAGCTTTCTCCGTTGCTGTAGTACAGCTTCAGGCTGCTGAGGCCGGCCGGAGGCGTTACACCAGCTGCTTCGAAGTTAAAGGACAGGTCTACGTTCGGGGCGCTACCCGTTACTTCCACGTTCCAGTAGCGCTTCCAGTTGGCGGGGTCATCCACTTCGGCGCCGTTATGGGCGGCGAGTACATAATCCCCGACGGCCAGCGGTGAGCGTACATCGATCTGCAGGCCTTCGCCCGAAGCCGAACGGTGTTCCTGCTGCGTAGTTTCATCGATGTACAGGTCTTTGCCTACTCCGATCAGCGCTTCCGTATATTCCGTATTCTGGTACAGCTTGATGGAGTTCTCCCCATCGGTGATGTCCAAACCGTATTTGACCGCCAGGTAGTTGTGGACGATCTTGTTCTGGGCAGCATTCAGCCCTTTCTTGTAGAGCGCGATCTCGGCGATGTTCATCGGCTGGAAGCCGGCGACGATCACCGGTGCATCCACGGCGGGAACGATCTGCCCGAAGTTGGCCACCCTTTCGATGAAGCCGTCGGTGCGGAACAGGGCCTGGTTGAAATCACCCTGCAGTTCTGCATTGACGATATAGTAATCCTCGGCATTGTATTCCAGGGTGTTGGCCAGGAACAATTGCCGTTCGATCACAAACTGCATCTTGTTCGGGTTAGAGCCCCCGTTGAATTCCAGTACATAGGCCTGGGCT
>CAYVVK010000006.1:23750-30653 GCA_964454855.1 uncultured Phaeodactylibacter sp.
CCGGCGGTGATGTTCCGCTTTTGGAAGACGGCGGCGAAGTCGGCAAACAACTCGTTCCGCTTGAATACCATAAAGAGGGAAATACCGGCGCCTCCGTCCAGGTTGTCGGCATCATCGATGATCAGCGAACGGTTGGGCTGCTCACCACCAGGGATGCCGAACTGCAGTGCGGGACGGCCATTGAGCGCATCGGCCAGGTAAGAAGGTGCCGGCTTCTGGCTCTCCCCGGTATTGGGAATGCTGTTGTTGCCGCCTTCCACGTAAGTGTTGTAGGCGTCATTGCCGTTGCCGGACTGGTCGGGCCAGATGTCGATGATGTCGCCATCGCTGGCCTCCAGAGCGTCGGCCTTCAGCCAGAGCGGGTTTTCCGGCTGCCCGGCGATGGTGTTGTCGGGAGCACCGACCCCACCGGGGCCGCTGCCGGTACCGGCCACGGTATTTACTATCGTATAGGTGGCTTCCACGATGGGGCCGAGATAGCTGCCGTCATTGGAAACGCCTCTGGCGCGGATGGCCGTGGTTTCCGTGAGCAGGATGCCATCTCCGGAATAAGGAGTGAGCGGTTCGCTGCCATCATCGGAGTAGAAGAGGAAGGCGTCTTCCGGCTCTACGGACAGGGTGACGGTAATGGCATCGTTGTATTCCACCAGCGGGGTGGGAGAGAATACCGGGACACCTACCGGAGCTACATTGTAAGTGGCTTCTGCAACATCACTCGGAGCCAGCCCTTCGGCAAAAGCCCGGGCGCGCACGGTGGCTGTATCAGTCAGGACGATGCCGCCGTCGTAAACCGGAGAAGCTTCCGTAGGCTCGCTGCCGTCCAGGGTGTAGTGGATGCTGGCGCCAACAGTCTGCGTGGCCAGCTCCACCGTTACCTGCGGTACATAGTCGCCTTCCGGCGTCAGAAATACCGGGGTGGTGGCCACCTTGCGGTAGTCGAGCAGCAGGCGGGCGGGGCGCCAGCCTTTGTCGGAGATCCAGACATTGGAACCCGGCGTATCATCGCGGCCTTTTACCGCGAAGGAAACATAGTCCTTGCCCTGGGCGATGGCCGTTTTGATGTAGGCCGTCAGGGCGGCGCTGCTCAGTTCGTGGTCGTCACTGTCCTGCACGTTGTATTCCAGCAAGGCGCCGGTGCTGCTGGCCGGGCGGTTGTTCCAGTTGATATCGGTTTCCGCCCAGGAGTTGTCATCCACGCCGTACAGCTGGATGAAGAAATCTTCGAGTGGCGTGCCGGTTTGCTCCTGGTCGGCCTTGACTACCAGGGTGGCCGTCACGACATTGGAGCGGGCGCCGTCGAGATCAAACTTCAGGTAGGTTTCGCGATCGTTGCCGGCGGCTTCATCCATGGCTACCTGCATGGCGGTTACGCCATCGTAATTGGCGTCAGGCATGCCCTCGGCCACATAAGAATCTTCGACCACCGTTTTGTCCTGGGTGGAGTAATCGAGCGCCAGCTGAGCAGGCACCCAGTTCTTGGAGGAGATCCAGGCGCGGAAGTCCGTCTCGTCTCTTCCCTGAACCACGAAAGTGATATGGGATCTGCCGGCATTGATGGCCTCGTTCACATAACGCGTGAGTTCCTTGCCGGAAACGGGGTGCAGGGCGCTTTCTGTAATGTTGTACTCTGCGAGTGCTGAGGTGGTCGTTGTCGGAGCAGTGTTCCAGGCCACTTCCCCTTCTGCCCATTCATCGCTGTCGGTGCCGAATACCTGTATCCAGAAGTCGAGATCATTTGCAGGAGGATCTTTCTGAGCGCCGCGCAGCAGCAGGGTGGCCGTACCGATGCCGGCCTTCGAGCCACTGATGTCGAATTTCAGCAGAATATGCTTGTCGGCATTGGCTGCCGTACTGTTGATCAGGTGCATGTCGGCATCTTCGATCTCGAAGTTGGTGTCGGGCTCTGCTTCGGAAATGAAGACGTCTTCGATGACGGTAAGGGTGTCGTTCTCCAGCTTGAAGAGGTTGGGCAGGCTAAAATCGAGCAGGGGCCCAAAGTTGCCGTTGTCCACCCCGCCGATCCACATATTGGAGGTGGAGGTGGAGTCTTTTCCGGTGGAGCGGATGAGGAAGTTGATGGCAGTGGCGCCTTTGCGGCTTTCCTCATTGATGTAATCCACCAGGCGGCTGCCGTTGTTGACGAACTCCTTGCGGGCGGAGCTGGCGTTGAGCGGCGAGTTGCCCAGTTGCCGGTCACGGGCCGGGCGGGTATTCCAGCTGAGGTTGTCGGGATCAAAACCGGATTTCACGCTGAACAGCTCAATCTGAAACTCTTCTTCGAACTCCGGGTCACCGGTCTTGCCGCGGTAGCTAAGGGCGGCGGATTCTATCTGCTTGCCATTCAGGGCGCTGATGTCGAAAGCCACGTATGACTGTACGCGCTTCAGCGAGCCTTCCACGGATTCGCGGTAGGCCAGGATGTTGCCGTTGACGGCAGACTGGCCGAATATGGAATCGGGATGGGCTTCCAGTACGATGGCGTCGCCGGTACCGTAGGAGCTCTTGGCGGGCTTCACTTCATAATCGAGTATAGGGCCGAAGTTGCCGTTGTCCAGGCCGCCGATCCACATGTTGGAGGTGGAATCCTTGCCGGCCGAGCGGATTAGGAATCCAATGGTGGCGGCCCCTTTTCTGGCCTCTTCGTTGATATAATCGACCAGGCGGCTGCCGTCATTGACGAACTCCTTGCGGGCGGAGCTGGCGTTGAGTGGAGAAGTAGCCAGCTTTTTATCCCGGGCGGGTTTGGTGTTCCAGCTGAGGCTGCCGGCATCGAAGCCGGCTTTCAGGCTGAACAGTTCGATGAGGAACTCCTCTTCGAATTCCGGGTCGCCGGTCTTTCCGCGGTAGCTGAATGCCGCCGTTTCGACCTGTTGGCCTTTAAGGTGGCTGATGTCAAAGGACACATAAGACTCTACGCGCTTCAGTTCCCCTTCTACGGAGGCACGGTAGGCCAGCAGATTGCCGTTGACACTGGCCTGATTGATGACGGAATCCGGGTAGGCTTCCATCGCTACGGCATCGCCGATGGCATACTGGCTGCCTCTGGGCGTGACGGTATAATCGAGAATGGGCCCGAAGTTGCCATTGTCCAGGCCGCCGATCCACATATTAGAGGTAGAGTCCTTGTCGGCGGAGCGTATGGCGAAGCCGACGGTAGCCGCCCCTTTCCGGACTTCTTCATTGATGTAATCGATGAGGCGGGAGTCGATATTGACCATTTCCTTACGGGCGGAGCTGGCGTTGAGGAGGGAGGTGGCCAGTTTCTTATCCCGGGCCGGGCGGGTATTCCAGCTGAGGGCCTCGGCATCGAATCCGGATTTTAGGCTGAACAGTTCGATGAGGAAGGCTCCTTCGAACTCCGGGTCGCCGGTCTTGCCGCGGTAGCTGAATGCCGCCGTTTCCAGTTGTTGCCCTTTAAGGTGGCTGATGTCAAAGGAGATAAAGGATTCTACCCGCTTCAGTTCGCCATCTACGGATGAGCGGTAGGCCAGGATGTTACCGTTCACGCTGCTCTGGTCGACGACGGAATCGGGATAGGCTTCCATCACCACCGCATCGCCGGTGGCATACTGGCTGGCCCTGGGGGTGGCCGTGTAATCGAGGATGGGGCCGAAGTTGCCGTTGTCCAGGCCGCCGATCCACATATTAGAGGTGGAGTCCTTGCCGGCGGAACGAATGGCAAAGCCAATGGTGGAGGCGCCTTTTCTGATCTGCTCATTGATATAGTCGATGAGGCGGGAGTCAGTATTGATCATTTCCTTACGGGCGGAGCTGGCGTTGAGGGGAGAAGTGGCCAGCTTTTTATCGCGGTCGGGTTTGCTGTTCCAGCTGAGGTTTTCGGCATCGAATCCGGATTTGAGGCTGAACAGTTCGATGAGGAACTGCTCCTCGAACTCCGGGTCGCCGGTCTTGCCGCGGTAGCTGAAGGAAGCGGCTTCCAACTGCTGCCCTTTGAGGTGGCTGATGTCAAAAGACACGTAAGATTCTACGCGCATCAGGGCTCCGTCCACCGATTCGCGATAGGCCAGGATGTTGCCATTCAGGCCGCCCTGGTTGATGACGGAGTCAGGGTGGGCTTCCATGACCACCGCATCGGCCAGGGCGTAGCGCGAGCCCGTTTGCCCCCACGACAGCGGAAGGAGCAGCAGGCTCAGTATGGCGGTAGTTAACAGGTATTTAAGTTTCATGCCATATATGGTTTAGTTAAAGGAAATTGGATACCGGGCAAGGTAGCCGCCCTTCCTTAAAAAGCTGTGGACGTTTGTCCCTTTTAGCCGGGACTATCGTTCCAGGGGGATGCTTTCCGCCCGCCCGGCCTGCTGCTTTTCGCGTAGAAACGTTTGTCCCGGCTAATTGAGACAATATTCCACACAGGTGGCTGCTGAAAAAAATAAATTTGCTTATCCCTTCATCCCTGGCACTACTGCATTTTGGAAGGCAGGAAGGAGGCTGTACTTAAAAATCAATCCAGATGAAGAATTGCTTGCTACTTCTCGTGTGTTGCCTTAGCCTGGGCCGGCTGTCCGCTCAACAAACCATCAGCGGCACGGTAACCGGCCCCGAGGGAGAACCGCTGATCGGCGTAAACATCCTGGTGAAAGGCAGCAGTGTAGGAACCATCACCGATTTTAACGGCCAGTATGAGCTGGATATCCCGGAGGATGCAAAGGCCCTGTTGTTCAGCTATGTGGGGTATGAAAGCAAGGAAGTGCCTATTGACAAGCGCACCACCATCGACGTCGTGATGGGCGTGGATGCTCAGGCGCTGGAAGAGGTGATAGTAGTAGGCTATGGCACTAAAAAGAAAAGGGATGTCATCGGCTCCGTAGCCACGGTAAAATCGGAAGAGATCACTCAACTTAAAACTACCTCCTTTGTCGACGGCCTGCAAGGGCGGGCAGCCGGCGTACAGGTCACCTCCAACAGCGGGGTGCCGGGAGCGCCGAGCACGGTAAAGATCCGGGGCATCAACTCGCTTTCCATCGATACGGACCCCCTCTGGATCGTCGATGGCATGCCCATCTATTCCGGCTCCAGCCTGGGGGCTTCCAACGGCGCCACCAGCCAGGACCCCATGAGCATGATCAACCCCAACGACATTGAGTCCATACAGGTGCTGAAAGACGCGGCGGCCACGGCCATCTACGGTTCCCGCGGCTCCAATGGCGTCATCATCATCACCACAAAGTCCGGGCAGAAGGGCAAGGGGAGTATTTCCCTGGATTATTCCGCTGGCATCACAAACCTTTCACGCCAGCCCGAAGACATTGGTTTTGCCAATACCCGGGAATGGTTCGAGCTGGTGGAAACAGCCAGGAAGAACTCCAACAACGGCCAGGAGACGCCCTACGACCCCAATTCGGTGCTCAACCTTTTTCGGGACGACCCCATCGCCCGCCTCAGCCGCGAAGAGGCTCTGGCCATCAATACCGACTGGTTCGACCAGATCCTCACGCAGGGCAATTACAATGATGTGAACGTGTCGGGAAATATGGGCTTCGACCGGGGAAGCATGTACGTGTCTCTCGGCTATCGCAACGACAACAGCGTACTGCGCAACAACGCTCTGGAGCGCTATTCCGTACGCGCCAACCTGCAGTTCAACCCCATCAACAACCTGCAGGTGGAGACCCGCCTGAATGTCAACTTTACGGATAACGACCGGGTAAAACAACAGGTGGGAGGCGCCCTGGGCAACAACAACGGCGGCAACAGCGCCGGCTTCGGTAACGCCAACCGCAATGCCCTGCCCTGGTATCCCGTTTTCAATTCCAGCCATACCAGCGGCTACTGGAACCCCATGTCGGGCAACAACCTGGTGGCCGCCATCGACCGCGATCTGCTGGAAGACCACGTGAAAAGCTACCGCGGCCTGGGTGGGCTGGCCCTGGAATACAGCATCCCCTTCGTAGAGGGCTTGTCCATACGCACCGAGGGCTCCTTCGACCTCATTCAGGCCAATACCCTGAACTGGGTAAGTGCGGTACTGCGGGAAAACGGCTCCTTCGCTTCCGATGAATCCCGCCTGCGCCGCAGCATCAATTACAACCTCTACGGCAAGTACAATCGCGAATTCGGCAAACATGGCCTCAGCCTGACTGCCGGCACCGAATCGCAATCCACTCAGCAGGAAGTCCGCCTGATGGAAGGGCAGAACCTCACGGGCACCTACAAAGAGATCGGCAGCCCGCAGGACCTGCTGAGGCTGAGTGGCGGCCTTAATTCCGAAGAATACCTGCGCGCCTACTTCGGCCGGGCGGATTACAAGTTCCTGGACCGATATTTCCTGGGGGTGAGCTTCCGCCGGGATGGTTCCTCCAAGTTCAATGACGACTACCGCTGGGGTTTCTTCCCGGCCGTTTCCGCCGGCTGGGTGGTCAGCGATGAACCTTTCTGGGGAAGGAACTTCCTGTCTACCGTCAAACTGCGGGGAAGCTACGGGCAGACCGGCAACAAGGGAATTCCCAGCAACCGCTTCGTCACCACCTATGCCAATAATGCCGACTGGCGCTACGGGCCCTCCACGGTCATTCAGGAAGGAACTCGTATCACCAATATCGGTGTGCCCTCTCTCACCTGGGAGACCACCAGCAGCTATGACATAGGCGTCGACTTCGGGCTCTGGGACGGCCGCATTTCCGGCTCCGTGGCCTACTACATGCAGGACGTAACGGACCTGCTCCTTTCTTCCCCGCTCGCTACTTCCGCCGGCCTGCAGGGCAACCGCATCTGGGGAAATATTGGCGACATGCGCAACTGGGGCATAGAGTTTGAAGTGAGTTCTTACAACATCCGCAGCAGCAACTTCTCCTGGAAGACGGACTTTAACATCACCACCAATGCCAATGAGGTGCAGCGCCTGACCCCCGACCTCGACCGCTCGGGCCGCGGCCTGCTCAGCGG
>CAYVVK010000007.1:0-21006 GCA_964454855.1 uncultured Phaeodactylibacter sp.
CCATAGGTTCGCTGCCGAGGTCCTGCCCGCGGGGCATGAGGGTCACGTACTTCTCCCCGCTGAGGAAGGTGGCCAGGTTGTCGTGCAGCCAGCCGCCGCCGTTGAAGCGGGTATCCACGATGAGGGCCTCCTTGTTGGCATGGCGGCCCAGTACTTCCTCGTAGACGGTGCGGTAGCTGTCGTCGTTCATGCCGCGTACATGTACGTAGCCCAGGCGGCCGCCGGAGAGTTCCTCCACAGCTTTGCGGGAGTTTTCCACCCAGCGCTGGTAGCGCAGTTCGTTCTCTTCGCCCAGGCTGATGGGCTTGACGACCTCTTCCCAGCGTTCCTTCGTTTCCGGGTTGAAGAGGGAAAGCAGGGTATTCTTATCCGCCTTGCGGTTGAGCAGTTCGTAGGGGTTGGTTTGAGGCGTGATGGCCTGGCCGTCGATCTTTTCGATGATTACGCCTGCCTTTATTTTAGAGCCTTCCTTTTCCACGGGGCTTTTGTCCATCACTTCGGCGACCTTCAGGCCATTGCCTTTGTGGCCGTAATCGTAGAACAGGCCCAGGGCGGCGGTCTGGTCGCCGTTCTCATTGCGGGGCCGGTATCGGGCTCCGGTGTGGGAGGCGTTCAGCTCGCCCAGCATTTCGCTGAGCATCTCGGCGAAATCGTAGTCGTTGTTGATGTGGGGGAGGAAGCGGGCGTAGGCCTGCTTGTAGTATTCCCATTCCACCTCGTGCAGGCTGGTTTTGTAGAACTTCTTGTCTACCTGCCGCCAGATGTGTTCGAAGAGGTATTCCCGTTCGGCAGGCTCCTGCAGCACCATCTCGCCTTTGATGCCAATGGGCTTGGCGGTGCCGGATTCGATCTCGATCTTCTTCACCTGCCCGTCGGCGAGTACGAAGATGTTCTTTTCCTCTTTGTCGACGATGAATTCACTGGGAGACTGGCTGCCCAGCTTGGCGAGGATCTTGGTGTCCTTTCCCTTGAGGTCCGTCTTCCACAGATCGTATCCTTTCTCAAAGCGAGTAAGGTAGAAGAGGGTTTCCCCGTCCTTGGTGACGTAGGCGTCCGCCATGCGGGAGGAGTGGATGGTCAGGCGGGCCTTACGGTCCTCGATGCCTTCCAGTTCGATCTTTACCGGCTTGAGCTCCTCTTCTTTTTTCTTATTCTCTTCTTCCTCCTTGTCTTTTTTTGCCTCTTCCTCCTTCTCTTTCATCAGTTTGTATTCTTCCTCATCCATGGTGAATTTATCGTAAGCATCCTGGGTGAAAAAGAGGGCGTAGGCATCTACCTCACCGCCCCTTCCGGAGTGGTTCTGCATGCCGTCGCGGTTGGAGAACCAGAGCATCATCTGGCCGTCCATCATCCATTTGGGCCGGCCGGCGCCATAACCGCTTTTACTGAGGTTGATGGGGTCTTTGCCGCCCTCGGCACTGGCCAGGCCGGCCTGGCTGATCCACTGTTTGGGCTGGTTGAATTCCACGAGGAACCACTTGCCGTCGGGCGACCACTGGTAGTGCTGGTCGCCATCGGAATAGGAGTAATTCTTATCGGCGGGGAGTATGGTGCGGCTGGCTCTGCTTTCCAGCTTGATCACCTTTAGTATGGTGCGTTCTTCCAGATAGGCCACTTCCTTGCCGTCCGGGGAGTAGGCGGGCTGGAACTCCTCCGCCTCAGTAGCGATGACGGGCTCCTCCCTGATCAGGGTGGCGTTGAAGAAATAAGGCTCTTCCTCGCGCTGGATGCTGGCCTGATAGACATTCCAGCTGCCGTCGCACTCGCCGGCGTACAGCAGGGAGCGGCCATCGGGGCTGAAGCTTACTGAGCGTTCCTGTTCAGGGGTGTTTGTGATGCGGTTGGTGGTGCCCTCCGCCACGGAGGCTACGAAGACCTCCCCGCGGTGGATGAAGGCCAGTTCCTTGCCGTTGGGGGAAAGCGCCATTTCGGAGATGTCACTGTTGGCTTTCACGAGCTCGGCATCGTTGTAGCGGCCTCCGGTAGCGATCTGAATGGCCACCTTTTGGGGCTTTTCCCCTTCTTTCATGGTGTATATCTCGCCGTCGAAGTGGAAGCAGAGGGTGCCGTTATCGCTCACGCTGAGGTAGCGCACCGGGTGTTTTTCAAACTGAGTCAGCTGCTTTTTCTGCGCCGGGTTGTCCAGCGGCATGCGGAATACATTAAAATCTCCGGCCTCTTCACTGAGGTAGTAAATGGCCTGTTCGCCAGGCACGAAAACAGGGTTGCGGTCTTCGCCCTCGAAATCGGTCAGTTGGGTATAGCTGCCGGCCTGGGTGTCGTATACCCACACATCGCGTGTGACGGAGGAAGTATGGTGTTTTCGGAACTCGTCCTCGTAGCCTTTACGATCGTGGTAAACCAGCAGCTGGCCGTCGGCACTGACGCGGGTATCCTGAGCGGCTACGGGCAGGGCCAGCCCGGGCATGCCTCCATCCACGGGGGCCTGGTAGAGTTCCGGCAATACGCCGGAGGGAAACTGTGCGTTGGAAGCGATATCCAGGCGGGAGGAGGTAAACAGTACCGCCTTGTCGTCGGCAGTGAAGTCGGAGGGATAGTCACTGGAAGAGTGGTAGGTCAACCTCTTGGCTGCGCCACCTTCCGCCGGCATTACGAACACATCAAAATTGCCATAGCGGCCGGAAGCAAAGGCGATCTGCTTGCCGTCGTGGGACCATACCGGCATATAGTCGTGGGCCTCATGCAGGGTCAGGGGATAAGCCATGCCACCTTCTGAGGCTACCTTGTAGAGGTCGCCCTGATAGCTGAAAACAATGGTTTTGCCATCGGGAGAGATGGCCGGATAGCGCATCCACAGCGGAGTGTTTTGAGCGAAAACGAGGGTGGCCAGTACCCATAGCGGGAACAGCAGGAGGGATTTTTTATGGATCATTGGTTCTGATTTGGTTCTCGAATGTTTTTACTTCATCCCAAATATAGGAATTGTACTCCTTTTGACAGGAGATGTGGGCCGCTACTTGATTTAATCCGGGGAAACTCAATGCCTTTTCGAAACGTTTGTATATGTTGCGACTCAATTTCCACAGCAAAAACAATCTGAATGGGTAACATCACTGATACTACCTCTTCCTACCAGCATATTTCCGGCGACCCCATAGAGGCCCGCATTTACACCCTGCGCAACGGCATGAAGCTCTACCTGAGCATCAACCCCTACGAGCCGCGGGTGTATACCAACATCGCCGTGCGGGCGGGCTCCAAGCAGGACCCTGCCGATACCACCGGCCTGGCCCATTATATGGAGCATATGCTTTTCAAAGGCACCAGCCGCATCGGAGCGCTCGACTGGGAGCGGGAATCGGAATACCTGGAAAAGATCTCGGATCTGTATGAAAAGCACCGCCAGGCCGGGGATGAGGAAGAAAGGGCCGCCATTTACCGCGAGATCGACCGCCTTTCCTTTGAAGCAGCGAAACTGGTGTCGCCCAGCGAATACGACAAGCTGGCCAGCGCGATCGGCGCCCGCAATACCAATGCCTACACCTGGGTGGAGCAGACCGTATACGTCAATGACATTCCTTCGAATGAGCTGGAACGCTGGATGAAACTCGAATCGGAGCGTTTTCGCATGATGGCCCTGCGCCTCTTTCATACCGAGCTGGAGACCGTGTACGAAGAGTTTAACATCGGGCAGGACCAGGACTACCGCAAGGCCAATAACGCCATTCGGGAGGCCCTCTTTCCCAAACATCCCTATGGCACGCAGACCACCATCGGAGCGGCGCGGCATCTGAAGAATCCTTCCCAGCGAAAGATCCAGGAGTACTTCAGCACTTATTATGTGCCCAACAACATGGCCATTCTCCTGGCCGGCGATTTCGAGCCCCAAGAGGCCCTGGCCCTGGCGGAAAAGTATTTCGGGGCTTATGAACCGGCAGATGTTCCGCCATTCACCTACGAAGAGCAACCGCCTATCGAACAGCCCATCCGCCGGGAGGTGTTCGGCCAGCAGGCCGCCTACGTGGATATCGCCTGGCGGCTGAATGGAGCCCGCACCGACGACCCGCTGATGGTGGCCATTATCCAACACCTCCTGTATAATTATCAGGCGGGCCTGTTCGACCTCAACCTCAACCAGCAACAGCGCCTCCTGCATGCCAACGCCTGGTCGTGGACCTATGAAGACTACTGCGTACTGGGCCTGTACGGCAAACCCCGGGAAGGCCAGCCTCTGGAGGAGGTGGAGCGCCTGCTGCTGAAAGAAATAGAAAAAGTTAAAAACGGGGATTTTGAAGACTGGCTGATGGAAGCGGTAGTGCGGGACCTTCGCCTGGCAGACATTAAGGGCAATGAGTCCAACCACTCCCGGGTGGATATGATGACTCAGGCTTTCATCCTGGGGCTCGACTGGGGCCGGATGGTGGGCCGCTTCGAATGGTGGGAGGCGCTGCGTAAGGAAGACATCATGCAGTTTGCCCGCGAACGCCTGGGGGACAACCATGTGGTGATCTACAAATTGCAGGGGGAGGATACTGAGGTGATCCAGGTGGAAAAACCGCCCATCACCCCCGTTGAGCTACAGCGCAATGTGATCTCCGAATATGGCAAGGCCTTTCTTGCAAAGGTGCCGGATCGGCTGCAGCCGGAATTCGTCGACTTTGAAAGCGCCATACAGCGGGAAGAGCTTCAGCCGGGCCTGTGGTTCGACTACGTGCGCAACCCCGTCAATGAGCTGTTCCGGCTGGATCTCATCCTGGAAATGGGCAAGGTGCATGACCCTCTGCTGCCCATCGCCCTGCTGTACCTGCCCTATCTGGGCACCAGCCGGTACAGCCCCGCGGAATTGCAGTGCGAGTTCTTTCGCCTGGGCCTTTCCTTCGACATCAACAACAGCGGCGAGTATTCCTACCTCACCCTGAGCGGCCTGGATGAATCGCTGGAAGAAGGCCTGCGACTGCTGGAACACCTGCTGGCGGAAGTGCAGGAAAGTGGCCCTGCACTGCAGAATGTCATCTCCGACATCCTGACCCGCCGGGCCAATGCCCGGCAGGACCGCAACCACATCCTGCGCGATGCCATGGCCAACTACGCCCGCTATGGCGGCAAATCGCCTTTTACGCACCGCATTCCCGAAGCGGAGCTGCGCCGGCTACAGGCCGAACAGCTGACGGGCTGGATAAAGAGCCTGAGCCAGTATGAGCATCGCGTCCACTATTTCGGGCCGCGGCCACAGCCGGAGGTGGCGGGCCTGCTGAAAAAACACCACGCCCGCCCGGGAGCGCTAAAGACTTTGCTGGCCGCCCGGGAGTTTGAGCAGCTGCCTACCGCTCAGAATGAGGTGTATTTCCTGGATTTTCCCATCGTCCAGGCCGACCTGATGATGATCTCCCGGGGCACGCCCTATTTCAACCTCGAAGAGCACCTCATGCGCGAGCTGTATAACGAGTACTTCGGTTACGGCCTGTCTTCCATAGTCTTTCAGGAGATCAGGGAGGCCAAGGCCCTGGCCTATTCCACCTTCGCCTACTACAGCTCTCCCGACCGGCACGACCGGGCGCACTACATGCAGGCTTATGTGGGTACGCAGCCCGATAAACTGAAGGATGCGGTCCCCGCGCTTTCGGGTATCATCAATGAGATGCCCATGGTGCACAGCCAGGCAGAGCAGGCCCGGCAGTCGTTGCTGCTGCGCCTGGAGAGTGAGCGCATTACGCCACAGCGGTTGTACTGGGAAGCCCGCGCGGTGGAGCGCCTCGGCTTCCGGCACGACCTGCGCGAGACACTCTATCAGCGCCTGCAGGCCAGCAGGGCCGAACACCTGAGCGATTTCCAGCGGGAGTTCGTTCGCGGCAGGGCCTTCAAGTACCTGGTGCTGGGCAAGCGGAAAAACCTGGACTGGAAGTTTCTGGAGCGTATCGGGCCGGTGCGGGAGTTGAGTATGGAGGAGGTGTTTGGGTATTAAAGAGATGTTCAATAACTTTAAAAAGCTTGGTAGTTATTGGATTTATCCCTACCTTTGCAGCCGCTAAAAATAGCTCTTTGATTCATTTTAATAAAATATGTCTGATCCAATGAAGAATTACGAAGTAACCTTCATCGTAGACCCGGTGCTGTCGGGGGAAGAGATCAAAGCGACAGCTCAGACATATGTCGAACACCTCAAATCAGAGGGGTGCAAAATCGTACATGTGGATGAGATGGGCTTGCGCCAGCTGGCGTACCCGATCAACAACCGAACATCAGGGGTCTACTACACTATTGAATTCGAAGCGCCGGACGGCGGGCTTATCAGTAAGATGGAACTGGCGCTGCGCCGCGACGAGCGCATCATGCGATTCCTGACTGTGGTGCTCGACAAGTACGGTGTGAAGTACAACGCCGACAAGCGCGCCGGCCTCATCGGTAAAGTCAACAAGAAAAAAAGCAAGACTGACGATGGGAAGAAGCCCGGCAGAGATGAGGGCCGCAAGCCCAGAAGAGATGAGGGCAAGAAGCCTGAGAAAAAAGAGGAACCGGCTAAAGCCAAAGCTGCGGCTAAACCTGTAGCTAAACCTGTAGCTAAACCTGTAGCTAAACCTGAGGCTAAACCTGTTGCCAAACCTGCTGCGGCTGAAGAAGAGGAATAAGCTCCTGATTTGATTTGTTGAACTCAAAATTAGAAAACAATGGCTACCAGAGACGATATAAAGTTTCTCAGTAATCCTAAGATCGGGCAGAAGCGTAAAAAGTATTGCCGCTTCCGCAAGTTCGGTATCAAGTATATCGATTACAAAGACCCGGACTTCCTGATGCAGTTCGTGAATGAGCAGGGCAAGATCCTGCCGCGCCGCATCACCGGCAACTCCCTGAAGTACCAGCGCAAAGTGGCCACCGCCGTAAAGCGTGCCCGCCACCTCGCTATGCTGCCCTACGTGACGGACTTGCTGAAGTAATTCATTTAGACGGACCTTCTAAAAAACATAACGATGGATATCATCCTGTTAAAAGATGTCGACAAGGTAGGGGATAAGCACGAGATCGTGTCCGTGAAGCCGGGATACGCCCGCAACTACCTCATCCCTCAGGGCCTGGCCATCGTGGCCAACGAGCCCAATCGCTCTAAGCTTAGCGAGATCCAACAGAAAGAGGAGCAAGAACTGGCCGCCCGCAAGGCTGAATTCGAAGCCATCGCCGAGAAGCTGAACGCCAACGTGCTGAAGATCGGCGCCAAGGCCGGCACCAGCGGCAAGATCTTCGGTAGCGTGACCAACGTGCAGATCGCCGCCGCCCTCGAAGAACAGCTGGGCATCGAAGTGGACCGCCGCAAGATCATCCTGCCGGAGGAAGACATTAAAGTGCTCGGTACCTACTCCGCAAAGATAGACCTCCACCCGGAGGTGGACACCACCGCCCGCTTCGAAGTGGTCGAAGACGTATAGTCGTTTCGCCATCTCTGGCGAAACAGAAACAGCCCGTATGGGCCGTTTCGTCCTTATCCCACACTGGATAAACGATCTACATCTAGCCAGTTGCTGCACGACGGTGCGGTGGCTGGCTTTTTTGTTTTTTGCTCGTCCGTGGTGAGGCTGAAACGGCAAGGATGCCGTTTTGACGACTGTCGGTTCGCCATTCACCACCTACGCATGCAGATGACTGCTTCGGCGGAAGGAGCCTGGCGAAATAGGGAACGGCAGAGCTGCCGTTTCGACAAACGGGAGACAGCCCATTCCCCCTTTTTTCTTGCACAACAGTATTTCCCTCCATTTTTTTTCGGTAATAGATAGTAAATCGACATGGCTTGCTATATCAATATTACCCATGATTTTCCTATCTCCGGGCCAGCGCTTCTCCCCGAAAATGTGAAACTGTGTTAAATTAAATAGGGAGCAAGTTAAACTGTGCAAAATAATGTATTGATGTTTTCCGGGAAAACACAAATAACTTGGATTTTTTTAAAAGATCCATTACATTTGTAAGCGCAAAACCCATAGAGAATTTACAGCTTAACAGCAAAATATCCTCAGCCTTGTAAGCAAACCCCAGAAGATAACTAATGAAAACACCATGAAGAGTCCATACCTTTTTTTGGTTCTCTGCTATATCCTGTTCCTTAAAATTGAAGCCCACGCCCTGGTTAAGTACGACGAAGGGCAGTTTGCCATAAACGGCATACAGTTATTCCAGGATTATCAAAATCCCAATGCTTATTATTACTTGCCGCCTTACCCTCGCTTATCCACTTTAAGTGATGGAAGCTTTGAATTCTTATGTATGAAGTACATGAGCCTGGAGAATGAGGAGGCCAGAGGTGGGCTATTTCATGCTCTTATTCAATTTAGCTTGCTGGAAGAAGAGGAAGAGGCCTTAGAAGAAGAATTGAAAAAGAAGTTTCCAGAGGCGGAAGTCATGGGGCCGGTACAGATGATGGACTCCGTTGAGGACGGGGAGGAAGGCCTGGCGAGTTTCAGGATTGTTTCATCCGTTCTGAGCAAATCTGATGCCGAAAACCCCTTTGAGGTCAATGTGGTCACTTCGGGGAGAGCCCCCTTTTTACCGGGATCGAAAGCAGCAGTAGCCGCTCAATTGAATCCTTACGAAGCTAGGTTGTTGTGGGAGACTTTCCAGTCAAAGACATCTGATGTTTCCATTGTGGTAGAAGGCTATTTTGAAGCGATTACAAAGGGGTATAACGCTGTGGTCCGGGCGGATCTCGAGATCGTTTATGACCATCTGAGTACCTTTGAAAACCAACAGGAGGGCTTCTCAAGGGAACAATTGCGCCAAGCGCTGGATAGCCTGGCCCAGGAGGGCGATATCCAAATAGAGGTGCTTGACCGTTCTGCCAGCCTGGGCGTTAAAACGGAGGCAATGCAGGAGATCCTCAACCTGGTTACGGAAAAGGTCATCGATCTGATGTTCAATGCAAAGTCCGGCTGGGCAAAACTTCCGGAACGGCCACAGCAGGTGGTACCAGATAAAGTCCCCGGCAAATACAAACGAGGAGCATTCGTCAGTTTTTTTGCCGGTGATGGAGCCCAACCGTATATTCCAGACAACCAGTATCTTTTAAAAGAGAAAAAGGAGATTCGTAATTTTCATTTTTTCCTAAACCTCAGCCAGTCTACTACAATAAAGGTGCCGGTTTATTCGGCTGGTAATATCAATGGTTTCTACGGCCAATACAAAGAGGAAGAACAGTACTTTAAGGTGGTGTATCTGGATGACCCCATTTATCAAAGCCGGGAACTGCAGTTTGTCGTTGATGGGGCCTTCCTGGAATCCTATAATGATATCATCAATTTTGCCGCTGTAAATGTCCGAAAACGCTATACCGGTGATGATCCTGTATTTACCAGTGACTTACGCTTTTATAAGAGAGACATTACGGAAGGGCGGTTTATTCAATCCTTAGAGTATCCAAGAAGAGGGCAGAAAGAGGCCGAATGGATGGAATACGAATATAAGGTGGCTTGGAGTATCACGGGTAAAGATACCATGTTGAGCCAGCCCCCCGAAGCAGAACAATGGATAAAGGCGGATATGAACACCATATCTCTATCTCCGCCCTTTCACAAGACATCGGTAGAAATAGAGTCTGACCGGGAAGCCTTTTTGGAATCGGGGGTCAAGTCAGCGACGATCCGTTTTGCTTCAATCTTGTTTGGAAAAGCCCAGCGCCAAAGAATGGTATTACTAAGAGTGAGCGACGATGCTTCTCCCAAAAGAGTGGCCGTGTATCATGATCCGGGCGAGGCCATTGCTTACAAGGTCACCTGGTACTCCAATAAAGGCGCTTATGAGGAACAACTGAAACTGCTGGAAAACCAATACCTATTCCTCGTTCCACCTTCCGAGGAAGTTTTTGATAAAAACTGATAGCCGGATGAAAACCCAATACAGGCCATGTTTTATTATAACTTTGTTTTTTTTCTTCCTGAATGGGCTCGGCGGTCAGCCCGTCTTGATCGATGAATCGGTACAGGCAGGTGAACTGATCTGTTTTCCTGTCTACGGCGATAGCCTGCAGTATAAGTACCTGCCTAGCCGAGGGCGCCTGGCCTTGTCTCCGGAAGGCCTGCCGGAATTTTCCTTTCTGCAGTATGCCATCGAAAACAAAAATACGGCCTCGGACGGCAGAGCCATAAACGAAGCCGGTGGTGGTGGCCTCGTCCACTTTCTGGTGCTCTACGATACGCCGGAAGATCACATCAGGCAGGCAGAGAGAGAACTGAGGCGAAAAATGGATAAGCGGGAAGCCTATCTTTCCGGGCCAGTGATCTTTAACAAAGGAAATTATTTGCTGGTCTCCAGCATCCTGCGCGATGGTGAAGAAGAGAAGCGTTTGTTGACGACGGGCGAAGCACCGGTCTTTGAAAATTCTAAAGTGGCCTTTTCTTTTCTGCTGTCTCCTGAAGAAGCACAACTGCTGATGGAGAGCTTCAAAATGGCCACGCCTGATATTTCCGTTATGTTCGACATGGAGTTTTCCGGCCTTACGCAGGCTTATCAGGGAGAGCTGGTTGTCGATTGGTCGCTGGTGGAGCAAACCGCCTTTTCCAGCCGCAGCGTAGACGCGATCTTTTATAGCTCAGATGTAGAAAAAACGTTCGGTTCGCTGGTGCAGAACGGAGCCATACAGTTAACTTCCGCCGGTAATGACACCCTCTCTGAACAATTGATGCAAATCGCCTACGATAAACTGCTGGATATCATGTTCGAGCCGCAGCGGCCGGAGATGCTGCCCAAAGAGAAGACGACCGGCTTCCTCGAGGATGTTTTTGGCAGGCGAGGGTTGTTGGGAGGCTTATTTGGAGGGAGCAATGTGTATAAAAAAAGAACGATCAAAACGTCCGGCAAGACCGTCATAAAACTGAACTCCCGTTTCAACGTCCGGAGAAACCACCTCATTACGTTCAACATTGGAGGGCTTCATAAAGAACATGGTGAGGATCTAAGAATATTCCGTCGGGTAGCATTTGACGACCCTACCTATCTGCAAAGGGAGGTCATGGTGAGCCTGGATGGCAGCCTGACCGAGGAATTCGAGAAAATGGTCAATACCGTGAGTGTGGTGCTGAAAAAGGCGCACAACGATGGCTCAGAAACCATCAAGGAAGTATTTCTCAGCCAGGAGGTACTTAAAAACTTTGAAGGAGATCTCACCATGGGCTATCTCAACAGGAAGGATAACGACCGGCTCAAATGGCTGGATTATAAATATAAGGTAGACTGGCAATTCAAGAAAGACGGTGGGTACACCTCTGCATGGATGCCTTCCAACAGCCCGGTCATTAACTTATATACCCCCTATAAATACAGGGGCATTATTGTAGACGGGGATCAGGAAATACTCAGAGAGAAAGGCGTGCGGCGCGTCTCCGTACAATTGAAATACCCGTTTTTCGGAAAAGAAAAAAAAGAAACCTACTCTTTTAAAGTGGAGGATATAGGCGTAGACAATGAGATAAGCGCCGTCATTCCGGAAGATGTGGAGGAAATAGACTACGTTGTGTACCTAAACCTGAAAGACGGAACGGTCATAAAAAATGCAGGCAAGGATACCTTCGGGTTTATTCTGGTGGATGAAATGTTGTGAACGATAACCCTAAACCCAATTTGATGAAACGCCTCTTGGCCATACTTTTACTCTTACTGCCGCAGCTGCTGTCAGCCCAGCGGCTGCTCGAAACGCCGCATACTGGTATCCAGCTTTCTGAAAGCGTGGAGGCGACGCTTTTGGCGGCAGGTGATTGTCGGCAATGCTTTTACTACCTGCCCGTCAACCTCAGGCTTTCCATGGCAAGAGACAGCACCCCTGAAGTCTCGTTCATCAGCTGGAAAAATGATGAAAATACGGAAGTAATTGGCGGTATTCTGCACTTCCTGATGACCTGGGGCCTGGATGGTACTGAGGAAGAAAAGCTTCAGCGGCACATTACAAGCAAAATCGATTCTACAGGCGTACTGATGGGGGCAGTTTCCGTACAACCTCGGGAGGATAACGCCACAATCGCTATCACCGGAAAGCACCGCCTGACGGAAACCCTCAACCGCTCAGTTACCAGCAAAGCCTCTATTTCTACGACTCCGGCGTCGAAGATGGCCCTTTCCTTCCGCTTCAACGGGGAGGGAGCCCGGCAACTGCTGGAAGCCATTCGGGAGCCCGACAAAATTGATACAGCCTTTGCCATAGAACTGGTATACGCCTTTATACCCGAATCCGGTATCGGTTCAGCGGAGAAAAGTGTTGTGTTGCAATTGCCGCTGAAAAAAATAATGACCGTGCTGAAGTAACACTCTGATAGTTCGGAAGATCAATGAAAAAACCGAACCCATGTTACGCACCTTTCCTATAATATTTCTATTGATTGCCCTCATCCAGTACGATGTGGAGGCAGCTGATTTTTCCGAAGGGGCAGGTGACCTATACATCATTTTTTACATCACGCAGAATGGCCTTACCGGCCATGTAGGCATTGCGGTCGACAATTACAACATCCGTATAAGAGACGTAAAGCATAACGGCCGGCCGGCCGTGGCCTACGATACCATCAAGGCGGGACACCTGACCTATATCGACCTCTGGGGGCCGCCGGAAATTTCCTTCCGCGAACTCAATAAAGACCTGAGCCCTCGTTATTATAAATTGCCCCGAAGCTCGGCGGAAGAACGCATTACGCTGAATTACTTCCTGAACAGAGGCTTGCCTCATGCCTACAACTACCCTTGTGATGCGGTCCTGAAGGTGCCCACCAGCCCATATGAGGATTACCTCCTTCTGAAGCGGGCAGACTCCGTAATTTCGAAAAATGACTACTTCAACCCTAAAAAGTATAATTGCACCGATTTTGTAGAACAGCTTCTGGAAGCCCACTTTGGCAAACGCATCAGAGCAAAGGAATTCCTTCTGCTTGCCTGGTCAACCACACCCAATAAGTTTTACCGCCGGCTCACCCGGCACTTTGACGTAAAAGTCATCAAAGGGCCGGGTAAAAAAGTGAATCGCCCATTTTTCATAGAACGATTTATCAAGACCATTTTTTCCAAAAAAAAATCAACGGACCATGAAAAACTTCCTGATTAGGATGCTGATCGGTACTCTGGCATTCACTATCCTGGGTTTCTCTGCCCAGGCACAAGTGCTGGATTCCGAAAATAAAGTAGGCATCACCTTGTCCGATGGCATGCAGGTCATTTGCTATGGCAGGGCCAATACCGCCTCGAGTTCTTCCTACAGCAAATTTTCCAATGAATACTATTACCTGCCCACTAACCTGCGCCTGTCCGAACGCGAGGATGGCACCCCGGAATTCCTATTTGTAAAATACACTACCGAGGAACGAGTGGATCAAGGCGGCGTACAGGGCGCTTTGATGCATTTCCTTATGGAATGGGGCCTGTCTCCACAGCAGGAACAGGAACTTCAGCAGAAGATCAAGGCCAAGCTGGCCAACCTGAAGAACGTCAATCCCAAATACGAGGAAGTTAAAGACCCACGGGTACTTGGGCCGGCCATGCTGCGTTCCGATACGAAGGAGTCTTTCCGCATCGTCTCCGGTACGCTGACCAGCGACCAGTTCACCCCCAACATGGTGACTACCGGTCGGGCATCGCTGCTGCCGGGCTCCAAAATGGCGGTGGCTGCCATCCTGGAAAAGAATGGCGCTCAATTGCTGGCCTCTACTTTTGAAAAGACCCGTTCGATCACGGATGTCTCCATAGACCTCCGCTTCCAGTACGAAGTATTAACCCCCGCCGTCGACGGGCTGATCACCGTCGATTGGGAAAAGGTCGGGTCTATGTATCAGAATTATACCCGCGACTATCAGCACAGAGATGTGGATGATGAAACTATGCCGGCCAGCAATAGCCTCAAGGATGATGTCATTACGGATACCGAAATGGAAGTCATCATGGAATACCTTAAAGAGACAAAGGCAGTAGTGATCAAGCTGGACCAGCTGAAGCCCGACGACCCGATCGCCCAGGAAGTCACCCAGGCCTTTATGGAGTACTTCGTGGCCTCCGTCGCCGAAAAGCAATACCAACAACCCGAGGAAGGCAGAGCGGTAGACCCGCTCAAGCCGGCCGACCCCTATCAGCCGCCGGAGGATCTGTACGAGTACCATTTCAGCTCCACCCGCATTCAGTCGAAGGTCCAAAAAGGGATAGAGACCTATAACCTGAAACTGCGCATTCCCGTAGTGCAGGAAATGACCATCACGGAAAACCTGGCGTCCTGGTACGACGGGGTGAAGCACAACCGGCGTTGTGTCACCTCCGTCAACCTGAACGACCCGTTCTTCCAGCACAGAGACATCCACATGATCCTCGACCGTGAGGCGGAGCGGATCTTTGAAGAGGAGGCCAACTACGTGACCGTGAACATCCGCAAGCGCCGCTCCGACGGCAACCCCTTCGAGGGCTCCATCCTGATCGACCGCAAGCATCTGGAGAGCCAGGGCGTTCGCGCCTCCCTGTCGTACGCCCGGGGGGAAGACCGCAACCCGGATGTATACGAATACAAAATGCAGTGGAGCCTGAAAGGCGGAGAACGCTACCCGGAAAGCCCGGACTGGCAACAGGGCGACTGGAAAGGGATCACGCTGGTGCCTCCCATCTCCCCCCGTACCGTAGAGTTTGAAGGCGACCTGGAGCAGATGAAGGAGATGGGCATCCGCCGGGCCACCCTCCAGCTGAGGTACCAAAAGTACGGAAAGGAATTCCAGACGAATATCCCCATGACCGTTTCCAAAGGGCAGGCGCTGGTGGAGCAAACCATTTTCACCGACCGAGATACCCGGGGGTATGCCTACCGGCTGGTGCTTACCCACGAAAAGGAGGGAAAACTGGTGCTGCCCTGGGAACAGAAGATCAATGACGATTACGTTTTTGCCCTCATTCCCGACGAGCTGAACAACAAAAGCTCGGACATCTTCCAGAAGGCCGTCGAGATGGCCAGAGACATCTCGGTCTCCAAAGAAGGAGAGATCAGCGTGGGCGATAATATTTTAGACCGCTTCAAGGAGATATTCGAGATCATCAGCGAATAAGCTCCGGCCTTTGCGATCGATTTTGGTAAAAGAAAAATAAAAGCCATGAAATTTAAAATGCACCTATTAGCCCTAGCGGCCATTCTTTTTACCCCTGTTTGCCTGTTGACAGGCCAGTCTATCATTCTGGATCTTATAGTAGAAGCAGGGGATTTAAAGCTGTACCCGTCCATGGAGGATGATAAAGCTTATTATTATATACCAGACCAAGCCAGGCTCGCCCAAGACGAAAATGGCAACCCTAAGTTTTCCTTTCTCCGGTATGTGGATAATACCGACAGTGGAGACGAAGGGGAAGGCGGAGGCATCGTTCATGCCGTTGTAATGCTCGATGTCACCCCTGAACAATTACGAGAAGCAGAGCAAGAGCTTGCCAGTAAAGTACAAGGGGCCAAAATTATGGGGCCAATAACATATAGGAGCGGGACTGTTGCTTTGGTTTCTTCTATTGCACAACCTAATGGGGAATTCGCAAAAAAGGTGATTGGATTAGGCAAAGCTCCTCTTCTGGATGGGCATAAAGCTGCTGTTTCTATCCAATTGACCAAGCTCGGTGCTAAGGTATTACATGCCTCTTTCCAAACACCTACGCCAGACATGACCTTCTCCTTTGAGATGTCTATAAGTGGGTACAGGCTGCCTAAAAAAGCCATTATTGAGGCAGATTTTGAAAAAGTGTATGAGCACAAGTCCTTTCAGGCCGCAGTAGCTTCACCGATCCTATCTGGCGAAATTGATCTGGCTTTTGATGATTTGGTACAGAGTGGGGCCATTAAGGTGATCAACAAAGGGGCTGATGAGCAAATGGAGAGCCTGATCAATGAGGCCTATAATAAACTTACCCGATTGATGTTTGAACCCGCAGGAGGAACAGGTACTCCAAGCTTATCGCAGTTGACCAGCCAAGCTGGAGGGCGGCCAAGTATGCTGGACAGAGCTACCAATTTACTCAATCAAAGCAGAACAGAAGCCCGTGCTGAAAACGCTCAAATCAGAGCTGAAAATCAACGCCAACGTGATGCTGCCGAGAATCAAGCTCGGCAAACTCAAAATGCAAGCGCATCGGGGGATAACCAAAGTCAGACCAGCGCGGAAAATAACAGCCAGGCACAAGCTTCTGGTGAAGAGGGGCAGATGGCTCCCCGTCCTTACACCGCTTCAGAGGGCTCTAATGAACCCAGTACGCATGCAGCAAGGGTAGACCCTAATAATCCGGCTGCAGCAGCAGGTGGCCCGCCCCCACGCCAAGAGGTAGAGGTGCCAAGCATTGCTATTGCTGCCAGTTTTCAAATGCGCAAAGTCAGACAAAAGGGGACCTATAGAATTGACCTGGAAAAATGGTCAGCAGATAATCAAGCCATAAATTTTGCAGAGAATGTTGGCAGAATTGATTGTGAAGCTTGCTTCGTGGATGTGAACCTACAGGATCCACTTTACCGGCAACGTGAACTGGTAGCATCTCTGGATGGTATGGATGCCCAGGATTTCGGCCAGTACATCAATTTTGTCAATGTGACAATGAAAAAGACCCATGCCACTGGGGAGACCACTATTGATGAAGTTAAAATTGACCGGCAAAACTTTAATGAAGAAGGAAATAATTTCCGGCTAATCTATGGCTGGAAAAATGATAATAACCGCTCCAAGTGGGAAGAATATGAGTATAAGTCCATTTGGAATTTCTTCGGAGGGGGTAGTATACAGGCAGATTGGACCAAATCGGACATTCAGGTGATCCCACTGTCGGCTCCTTATATTCGCAGGGAGATCCTGGTAGATGCTGATCCCGACCGTATCCTGGATGCAGGCGTTCGGGCTATTGAAATTAAAGTTTTTTACACCGTTGGAGACCGGGTCATGAATAAGCAGATCCGGTTGAATACCCGGGCCGATGAATATTCTACCCAATTTGACATCGTCACACCCAAGGATCAAACTATTTTCGAATACGAGATCGTATGGTTCATGCGAGATGGTTCAACTCGAAACTCGGGAAAGAAAGAAGCCAATTCTACCATGCTATTCGTAGACCAGATCCCATAGCCGGTGGAAAGGAAAGTACTTCAACCCCCTCTCCTAAGATGGCCTGAGGGTTGTTTATGTGATTGCTTTGTTAAAATAATTTTCAAATGTTCCTAAAACCCCGCATCATGAAAAATATATTCCTTCTGTTTTTTTCTATTGCGGCTGGGCTTTCTTTTATCCGTAACAGTGAGGCCCAGTCCAATAAACAACTATTGATCGATAAACTTCTCATCTATTATGTCGCTAATCCGAACAGCGCATCTGGCAGTACCGTACTGATCAACAATAGCCAGGTTTCCAGAGCCCAGTATAACGGAGCTTTCTGGTCGAATTCAAATATGTCAGGAGCCCAACAGCTTGTAAAGGCACTGCTTGGCTCTTCTTCTAATGGTGGCGATGCCAACCTACAGCGTTTAGCGGCTAAAATTATTGACATCAGGAGTAAACCGGTTATCGTTTATTTGCTAGATGATTCTGGCATCAGCCTAAACAGCAATGCCCGAAGTAATTATGGGGCTTGTCTTTCAGGAAACAATAAATCCTGGCCGTGTGCCAGGGCATACAGTGGGACAAATCCTGTAGCGGGACAAATGAGCCTTGGCACTTATTATTTGACCACCTATTTACCTTCGAGCCGTTCCTCCTCCAATATTAAGCAATATCGGTTTGCCACCTTTCTTCACGAACTGACACACACTCAGGATCATGCCGATGGCCGGTATCATCTGTTTTACCTTGGTACTACCTGGTTTCACTATGGTGCGGATGGCGATCACTACCACGTAGAAGTAATACCTAACATTGTAAGTTCCTATAAGGAAGGTATTGCGAATGTATTTGCCATGGCATTTGATGATAAGTTTTATCGTGATGGATTAGATTGGTTTGCCCGCGGTGGAAATATATATGTTGAATATCCACCAACTGGTACTACAGGAGGCCCTAGTGAAATATGGCTAGTTAGGGAATTACAACGTGAGGGAATAAACCCTGTCCGGAATGTTACCCTGAGCGGTGTACGGTATGCTGAATATAGAATGGGTATGATTCCGGTTCGCTATATTACCAGGAATGAATATATTTTGGCGATCATACTGGAGTCGGTTAGGAGAGAAGTGGGTACTGCTCGTTATGTCCAATACCTCACCTATGCCAATAGTGAATTGTTTGGTGTTTGTTCTTTTCCCATTGCCGTATTATTTGATCATTTATGTTCGATGGGGTTACCATCTGGGATCTCCCGACCAAGCGAGTTGAATACGACTCCTATCGACCGCAGTTTTCTATTCCCACTGGCTCTGGCAGATTACTTTACTGGTTACCGGGCTAGTAATAAGAATGAATTTCGGTTAATGTTTGAAGAACAGCCGGTCATGGATCCTTGGATCAATCTTTACTGGGACATTGAACGGCCTGGTATCATGTCTGCTGCACCTCTTTCCAGTGTGTCTGGAAATCCCATCATTAATATAAAGCGTGCCTTGGGTATGAATTAATATTGATAGGGCTAGTGGTAGAGGTGAGTAAATAATTGATTTACAACAACTTGGATAATAAATTGATAGCATAATTACTGCCCAGGTAGTTTTTAGTAAAAATGATGCAAATGAAAAAGCTGATCTTAATACCCATACTTGCGCTAATTTCCTTAACGGTGAATGCTCAACCGGTATTCATCGATCAACCCGTGCAAGCCGGCGGCCTGATCCTCTTCCCACATATAACCGACACCACTAAGTATTATTATCTGCCCAACAAGCTGGAATTGGGCACCGATAAAAGTGGTGCCATGCAGTTCTCTTTTATCCGGTGGGTGGAAAATGTGAAATCTACTGATACGGACCCCAACCGCAGAGAAGGTGATGGCGGTGGTATTTTACATGCCCTGGTGGAACTGAAGATCACCGATGCCCAGTTGCGGCGGGCGGAAAGTGCCCTAAAGGGCAAAACCGGGATCAATGAAGCGACAATCGTCGGCCCCATGATCTATAAAGACGGCACCTTTAACCTCATCTCCTCAGTGGTAGATCCGGCAGGAGGGATGAGTAAAAAGGTTATTGGCTTGGGCAAAGCGCCTGTTTTTGTGGGGAATAAAGCTGCAGTTTCTGTAACCTTGACAAAGCTGGGCGCCAAGATCCTTTGGGAGTCTTGCCAGACCCAAACACCAGACCTTAGCTTTTCCTTCGAGATGAAAGTGGAAGGGTATCGTTCTCCTATGCAAGCAAGGATCGAAGTGGACTGGGATAAGATGTACTCCCACGAAGGCTGGAATCTGGGGGTGGGGGTGAATACGGGTTATGTAGGCCTGGGCGTCGATATCAAAGCTGCCTTTGATGAACTCAGGGAGGAGGGGGCTATTAAGGTTATCAACTTCGGCGCCGATGATAAAATGGAGCAAGCCATTGAAGCAGCTTATAAGAAGATTCTGGATATGATGTTCGCCCCATTCAGCATGCCCGATGTTACTGGAGAAAACAGTACCGTGAACCAGATCGTAGATGGGTTGAATGAGTTGAACAGAAGCGCGCGGCAGAATACCTCTCTGGTCAGTGTCAATTTCGCCTACGAGATGAAAAAAATGCGCAAGAGCGGTAAGTATGAGATCGACCTTAGCAAAGCGACTATCGAATCTCTCAATTTCCGCTTCGATGAAAACCTGGGTAGTGAGGTGTCAAAATGTGAAGCTTGTTTTCGACAGATCAATCTCGACGATCCACTTTACCGCCAGCGGGAAATCCTGGTTTCGGTTGATGGGTTAAATTCCAGCCAATTTGAAAAATACATCAACTTCGTTACCGTTAGCCTCAAGAAGATACACGGTGGTGGGCAGTTGAGTACAGATGAAGTCCGCATTTCTGCTAATGATTTTGCTGATTCCGGTAACTTGTTCCGCCTGCTTTATGGTTGGAAAGATGAAGCTGATAATGACCGGGACCAATTTCTGGATTATCAGTTCAAAGTGCATTGGAGTTTCTTTGGCGATTATACAGTCGTCAGAGACTGGAAAAGCACGGATCAGCTGGGGGTTAACGTTGCTCCGCCCTTCCATCCTATGCAGGTAAGTGTGGAAGCGGACCCCACCTATCTTAAAGACCAGGGCATTCGAGTGGCTCTGGTCAACTTCTACTACGATTATGGCGCCGGCGAAAAAGTCGAGGCGGTAACTGTTCGTACCTCAGATCAAATCACAGCTCAATTGGCAGAATTCATGCTGCAACAAGATTCCTATGAATACGAATATGAAATAACCTGGCGACTGAGGGGCAATAAGACGGTGAAGTCTGGGCGCAAAAAAGCTTCGGAGACGCTGTTGTACGTCGATGAAATTCCGGAAGATGCCATAGAAGCGGGAGGATAGGGTAGTGTGTCCGTAAGGTTTCACTTCCTACAACAGCAGGCAGATATGCCAATTGCACTGGCTCAAGCCATTTTTTAATTTAACCCAGTATTTATGAAACTTGTAATTCCCATTGTTCTTTTTCTTCTAACTCCCTTTTTTGCTTTCAGCCAGCAGGAACTGGAAAAGGAGGATGATATTTTATCCGTTCTGGGGATTAGTGACGATAACATCACTAAAGCTGTGGTCCAGGCGGAAACGGAAACCACGGCTACCATACAGATAGAATTTAAAGGTTTTACCGACAAAAAGTACCGCTTTAAGGCCAGCATACTCAATGCGGTAAAAAAACCGATGAAGGAGATCACTCCTTCGGAAGTAGCACTTGACGCTCGTTCCGGCCTGGCTGATTTTTATTTCCAATTTGAGAAAGTCAGAACAAAACTCTACACTCAGCCCTATATCGAGTCGCGTTACCTGCAGGTCAGCGTGGAAGACCCGGAAGACCCCCTTACCAATTTTGATACGAACATCAACCTGGGGGGAAAGACTTTCCTCTTCAAGTATCGCAAAAAGTGGCGGGTTTCCGGCGGAGGTGGAGGCACCAGCGTTACGGTGGATGTCAAATTGGTGCCTTACAAGTCGGCAGCC
>CAYVVK010000007.1:21016-27613 GCA_964454855.1 uncultured Phaeodactylibacter sp.
TTATTAAAAAAACAACCTATTAGCCATGACTTTACCTAAGACCCTGTTGTTTATTATCTTGTTCAGTGCCTCCGGCCTGCTCACCGCGCAGGTCAACCTCGGCGATCAAAATAATAAGAAAGAAAACCTGGAACCGGAAGGCCCCGCCAACCGGCCTATAGACATTTTCCAGCATATTGAAAGTGACTACGCTTTCAATAACGATTACTTCGATGTACTCAATGTGGCTAGCCAGATATTCGAGGACATCAACCCCCAATCGGGTTACTATTATTACTTTCCTAAGGAGTACCAGTTGTCCTGGTCACCTTTCCAGGGAATCCCCGAGGAGGGTTATGCTTTCAATGTCAATTACTTAGCGGCTGATGCTATGGGGGGGCGTTCTTCCGTAGTCGCGCTTAAGTTGAAACCGAATGTGTCCCGAGAGGACATTCACCTGGCCGAACAACTGGTAAGGAATAACATCAAAAATAAACCCGGCCGTACTTTCCGGCAGTTACAATCTATTCCGTTGGCCGAGCCGCCCAGAATTTCTCTGCAGGGGCTGGAAGACATCATTGCCCCCAGTGATGTAGAGGTCAGCGTGCCTTCAGATTTTCTCGACCCTATCGTACTCTTGTTAAAAGTAGAGCAACCGGAAAACCTGCTGCTGTTGCTCTTCAATGATGTTCCTTTACAGGGCCGCCTGACAATTGCGCCCGATGGAGATGTGCCCGTTCAGGAGATTCGGGTGGAAATGAAGCTGGATTACCACAAGACCTTCGGCACCTTTGAAGTGCGCCCGGCAGTACTGCGCAATCGGGAAGAGTGGAAAAACCCCACGCCTTATCCCATCGTCCTGAAAAATATGCACCTGCTCAGAATAGAAAGACGAGGGCAGCAATATGTGCCGGCCATTTACACCTGGGAAATGGGCAATAAAGAGGTGCCGGAAGGCGGCAAAGTGAATTTCGATGCCTCAACCATGCCCACCTGGCTGGATAGCGACCGCAGCGTCAAAAAGATATGGATGGAATACGCTGTTAAAAAGTGCTTCGATTGCAATAAAAGAGTGGAAGAGGAACTGAGGGAAGCGGCAGACGGGCCTACTATGGCCCGCATCACATTTGATGTGGTGGATCCGCTCAACTTTACGGGTGCCAGTAAAATGCGCATTAAAGTGCGGTCTAATCAATTGGACCCCAACGGGCGGAAGAAGATCGAGCTCAACCCCTCCCTGGTTGTGCTCAACGACGGAGCTACACTGGAAAATGTAAGCCTATTCGTTCCTCAGGGTAGCAAACCTCAGTTCGACTACCTGATCAGCCTGACTATGCCCGACGGGCAGATCATACAATCGGGCTGGATCTCCAACCGCGGTGCCTCCGATATCGGGATCGGGCGGGCCATCATCCGCAACCAGTTTCCGGAATTCGCTAACAAATAATTGATGAGGGATGAATTTCCGAATGCCTTTGACAATATCCTTCGTAATGCTCCTCCTAGGTACCGCGCTATCGGCCCAACCGCTTTATTCCACCCAAAAGGTGGTCAACGAACGGGTCATCTTTCAGGATGTCAAAGAAAAACATCAGTATTATTATGGCCCGGGTATGCTCAAGCTGGCGGCCGACCGGCAGGGCCAACCTGTTTTTCAACTTATTTCCATACGGTATACCGGCACGGCAAGGTATGGTGACGCCAACCTGAAGAGTTTCACCAACCTCCTGCAATTTACCGTTGCCATGGAACCGATGGACAACAACGAGCTGCTGGCCCTAAGACAGAGCCTGCAACTGCCTACCGGCGCCAGCCTCGACCCCCTCCCTGTGCAAAACCTGGAGGCGGTGTTGGTTTGTGGAGTACTTGATGAGGAAGGGCAGGGCCTGGGGTTTCGAAAAAGGGTGGCTGGCCAGGCCACTGCCGGCAGTTCCGGAACTTCCGGTAAGGGCGTGTTCTGGACGGAGCGGGCCTTTGTGGCCCCACTCGACAATCATGAAGCCCAGCTGCTCTGGGACCAGCAGAAAAATGGCCGGGTGGCGCTTTCGCTGAACTACGCTTTTTACGCAGAAGCAGCCGAGGTGCAGGAAATAGATTATCGTATCGAAGGTGATTCGGTATTTCAGGCCCAGTTGGGAGATAACTTGGATCAAATCCCCCGGGATACGCAGATCATCATTGTGCCGCTGGTAGCTGATGTACTGAATATCCAGATCGATGCGGACAAATGCCCGGGCTGCCTGCGGCAGCTGGATCTCAACCAGTTGTCCATTCCCCCTGCCTACGCAGCCCTGCAGGTGCGTTGCTACGACTTTGCGGAACAACTGCGGCCGGAGGTCGCCCTGAAGATCGTGGAGATAGAAGCCAAAGGCATCAGCGGGCGCCCCGTTACCATCAAAACGCGATTCAACAGCCAGGATCCCGAGGCAACCTTAAAATATATTTCCTTTCCGTATGCCGTAAGCATGGATGACCCCATCCGCTACCGCTACCGGGAAATGCCCTTCGAAGGAGAGCCCTATCAGTCGCCCTGGTACTACCTGGAATCGGGCAACCTCATCGATGTGACCACGCCGGGCAAAGAAAGCCCGGTGAAGCGAAGATGTACTGAAATAGAAGTGCTCCCGGAAGCTTTTTCCCGGCGCGGCGCCAAACGGATCACCCTCCATTTTATCTATTTCCTCAATGGTATAGAAAAAAAGCAAACGCTGGATTTTGTACCGGAGGGGCCCTTGCTGAAAGACCTGTGCATCACCTTCGATAAAGAGAATGGGCTGAAATATTTTACGGCTTATTCGCTGAACAACGGGAAGCGGACGAGGGGGTACCTGAAGCCCTTTCCCATAGATGAGTATATCCTGGTCAAGTAATATTAGCTGTTTTTAATAACCCTTAGAAAACCAAGAATGATGAAAACGAAATGGATCGCTCTGCCATCAGGACAATTTCTCAAAGCATTTTTTTTGTTGATCTGGAGCGGCCTGCTTTCCTGCGACTACGAAGTAGTGCCGGATCAATTTGTTGTAGGCCCCGGAAACAGGCCAACAGCCTGTTTTACGAGTAGTGCCGAAAGCTGCACCCTGCCCGATTGCGCCATCAGCTTCAGCGCTGCCTGTTCGGAAGAAGCCGTAAGGTTCGAATGGGACTTTGATGGCGACGGCCTTTCCGACCAAAGCGGAGCGGATAAAGAAATAACGGAATTTCAATATATGCAAGCCGGGGAATACTCCGTACGCCTGATCGTTGCCGATGACAAGAGCATGAAGGATACCACCTTCCGCACCATTACAGTGAACCCGGAAGACATCCCGGAGTATACCCGCTTTGAAAAATCGGTAGACCTTGGCTCGGGAGATGTATTCCCCATTGGGATAACCGAGACCGATGCCGGCGATTACCATCTTTTATACCGCTTATCCGACGGCAGTATCAAGTCGGTGTTTCTCGATTCTGATGGGGAGGTTAAGGGCGTACCGGAAGACATTCCCCTGGCTATGGCGCTCAATTATGCTCAGGCCTATCGAGGCGGGTTCCTCATCTCCGGTTCTTCTACCGGTACTGGCAATACCGGTAAATTGATCGTAGGCATTGTCGATGAAGATCAGGAGCTTTCCATGAGCCAGGAAGCCCGGTTTGGAGGGGACGCCTCGAGTGGGCAGGGCTTGGTGCTTAACCTCAATGGAGAGCTTGCCGTTACCGGCCTGCGTGTTGATCCTCAACCCTTTTTTCCCGGCTTCGGCCGCTTCTCTTCCAATGGAGTCATTATCACCAACCCGGTAGCCGTCTCCCATAGTACCCTGGAAGGGTACTCCGGCCTTTCTTTAGTCCAGCGTTCTGACAATAAGTACTTCATAACGCTCAACCCCTTACCGGCAACAGGCAGAAATGCCCGCCTGCTCAGGGTGACGGCCAATGGCGGATACGAAGATTCCTACTCGCTCAGCCCGCTAAATACCAGCAGGAAGATCATTAATATGGGCAGCGATTATGCCATTATTGGTAAAACGGAAGCAGGCGCCAAATACGTCTTGGGCGTCAATAACAATGGTTCCATGATTTGGGACCGCCAGGCGAGTGTGAACGAATTGGATGACATCATATACGATGACAAAGAGGACGTATTGCTTCTCTGCGGCAGCCAACTGGGAGGCTTGTACTGGTCAAAAATTCCGCCGAACGATACGGAAAGCATTATCTGGGAAAATAAGGCCGAAGGCGCCAACGGAGATATCCGGGGCGTATCCATTAGCCTGGCCTCCGATGGAGGCTATCTCATCCTCGGGAGGTATGACAATGACGGAACAAGTGAAGCATTCCTGGTGAAAACGGACCCGGACGGCCTTTCCAAGTAATCCATAAAAACCAAAATATCATGATTCGCTACCCCTCTTTTTTTTACGCTAAGCCCTCTGTTTTTTTAACTGTACTGGCATTGGCCTTTGGCGGTTTTTATCCGCTCCAGGGGCAGCCGAGCCTGAACCCGGCGATCAGCCTCGATTTTATGGCAGCTCCTCCGGGATCCGATAGCCGGCTGTTTGCTACATTGCCGATTGAAGATGTCTTCTGGGAAATTACCCCCACGGATGGCGCTCCGGATGTGATGAACAGTAGCTCGGCTTTTGGAAATACTTCCACAATATCCTATTCTCCAACTGCCGCTTCTACAGATTGTGGTAGCGGCGGCTGGGACAGCTACACCCTCCGGATCGCCAACCTTGCCGGAGATGATGAATTTTACACCTTGCGGGGCTGCCGTACTGCTTCCGCTCCGGCCCCCTTACCGGTAGAAGTAGTCATTGTCATGGACGTTTCGGGCAGTATGGGAGATGAGGCCATCTGCGAATGTATCACGCCGGATCCGGCAGACAGCGAATGTGTTTCCAACCCCAATCCGGATGGTGTAAGCAAGCTGGCCTACCTGAAAGAAAAAGTACGGACGCTGTTCAATTCGCTGCAACCTTCTCTAAATAGCGCTCCTGCGAACCAATTCGGCCTGGTTACCTTCGCTTCCTCTGTCAATACCCCCGTTCCGATGACGCCCTTTAGCGATGCTGGCCTCTCTGCTACCGTCAATTCGCTAATGGCGGAAGGTTCCAGTATAACAGCCGGGGGCTCAACGGGTATGGGGGCGGGATTGGCACAGGCCATAGATATGTTGGGCGGAGTAACGCCCGATGTTACCCGTAGCCGCGTCATCTTGCTAATGACCAATGGTATGCAGAATGTGCCGCTGCCCAAAGTTCGGCGGGTAGGCAGTGATATTGAGATTGAAGGTACGGCTTCATCGGCTGCCATTACATTAACTGATGCGGATATCAAGATACTGCCCGTGGCCATCTTTACGCCGGAAGGAGATTACCTGGATCTATTGCAAAGCCTGGCGGAACTGGGGGGCGGTGCAGATGCCCTCGGCCTGGCTTCCTCCCCTTATATCTGCAACCTGGCCGATGACATCAACATGTCTCTGGTGGAGGGCATAGAAGCGTTGGGTAGCCCCAAGCTGCTTCATTTCCGTTCTAATGAATTGAGCGGAAATTCAGGGGTAGAAACTTTTACCATCAAGGAAAACCTGGATCAGCTCACCCTTAATGTCAGCTCAGTGGGTAATCACAATTATACCGATATTAAGGTGGAAAAAATCAATGGAGGGGGAAGTGTAGACATCACGGCTCACGGCGCCATTTTCCCGCCTCTGGCTACCCCTTCTCAGCATCGCGTATTCACGGTAACCTTTCCCATTCCGGTACCGGGAGGGGCCAATACCCAGGGGGATTATCGCTTTACCTTTACAGCCAACCGGCCGAACCTGGGTTATGAAACTGCAGTCATCGTGGACGACCGAGGGCTTAAGCAGCGATTTTTTGCCCGCCCCATCACCTCAGCAGGGGAGGAGCTGTTTTTAGGCGCCTCTCTAAAACAGGCGGGGAACCCGGTAAATAATGCTGAAATAGAAGCCCACATCTACCGGCCTGTAGCGCGGCTGGGCACCCAACTGGCGAAGGCCAGCGTGCCGGCACAGTACATTAAAGTACGAGGCCCCTGGGGTAAATTATTCGGGGGTAAAGTGTACCGGAACCCGATTTTGGGGCCTTCTGCTTCCGGTGCAGTAAAAGCCCAGCAAACAAGAGTGCCCATTTTCGAAGGCGGAGGCGATGGTGGCTATATCAAAAGGATACAGATCACCCATCCCAACTTGCCTTCTTTTCAGGAGGAAGGTACCTATCTTTCCAATGGAGACAAGAAGTACCTCGTCCTGCTAAACGAAACCGATGCCGGCGCTGCCTTTGAACAACAGTTGGTGGAAACCGTCCAGCTGACTCCTGAGGCGGGGGGTATCTACCGGGGTTCTTTCAAGGGGACGCAACGGACAGGCCTGTACCACGTCCGCTTCGAGGCTAAGGGCAGCCATCCGCAGATAGGCGATTATCTGCGTAAGGAGGAACGCACGCCGGTGGTGCGGTTTGGTATACCCGACCACAAAAAATCTCAACTGATCGGCCTGTACGAAGACCCTTTCATTATTTCCATGAAGCCGGTTGATGAAGAAGGCAACCTCCTGGGCCCCAATCAGATATCCGCCATCGATATCCAATTATCGGCGGGTAGTGCTGCTACCCC
>CAYVVK010000007.1:27623-29820 GCA_964454855.1 uncultured Phaeodactylibacter sp.
GTTACCTGGTACAGCTCTTCCTGGGCCCCAATGTCCCGGATCCCGATATTACGATCCGTATTCACGGCCGGCCGCTCTACTATGGGCCCCTTTCCGGGATTAGCCAGAAGCGGGCCTTTTTCTCCCTGCACGCCGGGCTTGCCCTTCTGAGGGAACAAACCCCCGAATCCACAGCCGATGATGGATATTTCGGAGAAGTCCGGCTGGGCTACCGCTTCGGGAAGAAAACCAGCCTGCTGGCAAAAGGAGGATACTACGCTTTTGAAGACAGCATCACTAATGAGCTGGACAACAAGATCATAGGTTTAGGAGCCGCTCTCAACTACCGGGAATGGGTGAACTTCCTGACCGGCATTTATTTTCAGCTGGAAGCAGGGGCGGGCTTCTACAAACCGGAAAATGCCGACTGGGAGTTTGGGTATAATGGCGGCGTGACTATCCTCAAGCCCCTGGGCCACTTCGTGAACTTTACCATAGATGGGGCCGTCCACCGGATCGAAGATTCACCTTCCATCAGAGCGTTCGCTACGGTGGGGGTGGGGCTGCAGGTGCGATTTTAATGTGAGAGCTTGTTTGGAGGTCGCTTTTGGAGATAAAAAGTGTCAATTCCTGCCTGCTCGCCAAGCTCCCTGGCAGGCAGGAAAGGGGCATTTTTAGCCCGAAGGGTGGCCTCCAAACAAGCTCTGAAGCCTGCCGGTGGAGTTTCTGCCGGCAGGCTGCCTTATGGGGGCTTTTATTGTGACCTGGTTTTTAAAAAAAATCACCCAATCATTGAGAAGTTTTCTGGAAATAGCGACTCTTTACTAACTTTAAAACAGGAATGCTTTATGAGACTAAATTATTTACTCTTCTGCACCCTTAGCATCTTATTATTTAACGGCTGTGACCTTGAGGAGATACCCCCGCAAGCCCCAGCAATAAGCTACAACCTGCAATTATTGGGCAGCAACAACCTTACCGGCGAAACCCTGCCCCCTATCGAAGTTAAAGTAGTGGATCAGGAGAATAACCCGGTACCGGATGTTGAATTAGAGGTATCGGTCAGTAGTGGGAGTGTGGATGACAATCAGCCCACAACAGACAATCAAGGCATGGCCTCCATCAACTGGACTTTAGGCGATACGCCAGGTGAACAAACCATGACCATTGGTGCAAACCGCTCGCAGCCAATAACTATAACGGCCTTAGTTACCAGATCTCTTACAACCTGGACATCGTTTCCGGAGAGCAACAATTTGATGCCACGACGGGTGAACCATTTGAGAACCCTTTTGTAGTGCAGCTTATTGACCCTGCTACCAGCACGGCCGTATCCGGGGTGGTGATTCGTTTTGAAGTATTAGAAGGCAATGCATCATTTGGAGGTAGCCCCGGTACTTCTGTACCGAGCAACGCGGAAGGAAGGGCTTCCACTACGCTGACGATGGGCGGGGATTTGCTGGATACGGTAATCGTTCCGGCTCGCCTGGCAAGCAACAGCCGGGCTACATCCGATCCGGAAACCGTGCAGTTTTCTGCTGCCGCTGACCGCTTTACGGATGGGCGGGATGGCCAAACCTACCGGGTCGTGCGGTTATTGGATGGGAAGATCTGGATGGCGGAAAACTTAAATTATGCGGTTAACGGTTCCTTGTGCTATGGTGATAATGATAATAATTGTGATGAGTACGGCCATCTCTCTCCATTCTTCATCTGTCGGCAAGTGCCAACCAAACGGACAGGCACTAAAAGCTGACGACCAGGTATACAAACACCCATATTCAGTACAATTATTAGGGTCATTATCATAGCACCAGGAATCGGAGGTAGCATAGTTGAGATTCTCTGCCATCCAAATCTGCCCATCTTTAAGAGGCACGACCTTGTATACCTGCCCATCCCGGTTGTCTCTAAACTTGTCTGCCAAAACAGAAAATTGTACAGATTCCGGATTAGTTACAGCCGCACTGCTGCTCGCCAGACGAGTTTCCACTATGGTTGTATCTAGTAGTTGTGGACTCAGCGTTAGCCTCGCCCCAGCCTTGCCCTCGGTATTCGTAGGCTTTGGAATAGAGGTGTTCCCATCGAAAGAGCCGCTCCCTGCGATTACTTCAAACCGAATCACTACCCCTTCAATAGCCTTGCTGGAAACAGGGTCAATTACTTGTACAACGTCAGTTCGGGATCAAACCCTTTGAATATCAACAACTTGTAGCTC
>CAYVVK010000008.1:0-15554 GCA_964454855.1 uncultured Phaeodactylibacter sp.
AGGCCGGAACTGCCGGCGCCGATCATGGCCCCCAGGCTGAACATGCCGTGGCAAACCGACATGATGGTGATGCGGTAGTGTTCCTCGATGGCTGCTGCCGCAGAATTCATGGAGATATTCATGAAACTGTTGGTGAGGCCTACCAGAAAAAGGCCCGCCATTAGCATCCACTGGCTGGTAGCCAGCGCAGGAAGGGGGATGGCACAGCAGAAAAACAGGGTGGACAGGATCATGGCGCGGCCGGCGTGCAGCTTTTTCATCAGCCAGCCCGCAAAGGGCATGATGCATAATGCCCCTATGGGCAAAGCCAGCAGGGCCAGGCCGAGTTGCCCTTCCGACAGGGCAAGGGCGGCCTGCACTTCCGGCAGCCGGGCCAGCCAGCTGCCGAAGAGGATGCTCAACGTCATGAATGTAAGGCCTACCGACAGGCTCGGCAGGTGCAGGGAAAAAGCTCTCAATGTCCTGATCATAATTCGTTGGGTGATCTTTTAAAGGGCCATTCCATAAAAAAGGTGGTGCTCTTAATGCAAAGAGCCCACCGGAATGGTAATGTATGAAACTTAATTAACTCAGGCACAAAGGTAAAGGGAGATTGAAAGTGAATCTTCGCTGATTTTTGCAAATACTGATGCCTCATTAACAGCCGGAGGCCGGCGAAAGGCAGAAAAGGGGTGAAAAGAATAAATTTTAACAGGCTTAGTGTAAAAATAACAAGAACTCTTTGGGCGTTTCTTTTGTTTATCCAGTGTGTGGCAGGAATCAGAGGAAAAGAACAATTATTGGATAACAGATACCTGATATGGATGAAGCCGCGGATGAAACCCGTGGCCCTAACCAAAGTTGAACCTCAGATGCAAGCTCGATGCGAATGCAAGAAGGCATTACCCTGTAACGGGCAGCTATTTATCATCCTCCTCCGCCGGGCATCTTCAGGTTTAAAGTAAGAAAAAAACATGAAGGCAATATTAGAAAAGATCGAGCCGGTCTTTGGCAGTTCTTTTACCCTGAGGCGTTTTGACAACCTCGGTGAATGCAACCGCCCCCACTGGCACTTCCACCCCGAATATGAGATCGTGTACATCTCCAATGGGCGGGGCAAGCGCCATATCGGCGACCATATATCCTATTACGAAGATGGCGACCTCATCTTCCTGGGGCCCAACCTGCCCCATTTCGGCTTCACCGAAGAGCTCTTCGAAGAGCATGTGGAGATCGTGGTACAGATGAAAGAAGATTTCCTGGGCCAGGATTTTCTGGGCAAGCCGGAGATGGATGCCATCCGGCGGC
Source organism: uncultured Phaeodactylibacter sp. (assembly GCA_964454855.1). Taxonomy (GTDB): domain Bacteria; phylum Bacteroidota; class Bacteroidia; order Chitinophagales; family Saprospiraceae; genus CAYVVK01. The sequence goes on from CAYVVK010000008.1 coordinate 1,288, forward strand.
TGTTCCACCTCTCACGGCAGGGCATTTCCTTTGGTAAAGAGACCAAAGAGGAGATTGGGCGCCGCCTGCAGCAAATGATGAAACAGCCCACTTTCGACCGACTGCTGGAACTGCTTGCCGCCCTGCAGGTCATGGCCAGGGCCACCGACCAAAAGATGCTCAATGCTACAGGTTTTGCCCTTGAAGTCAATGCCCAGGACCAGAAGCGCATGGAGGCGGTGTATGGCTACGTGGAGGAAAATTTCCAGGAAGAGGTCAACCTGGATGAGGCGGCCGCGCGGGTCAACATGACGGTGCCGGCCTTTTGCCGCTATTTCAAAAAGCTGACCCGCAAGACTTTCAGCCAGTTTGTCAATGAATTCCGCATCGCTCATGCCTGCCGACTGCTGGGTGATGAAAACAGGACCATCGCCGCGGTGAGCTTCGACAGTGGTTTCAACAACCTGTCGCACTTCAACCGGCAGTTCAAAAGCATTACCGGCTCCAGCCCCCGTGATTATCGCAAAAATCTCAGAAAAGTGGTTTCCTAGTGCCTTCTCGCTTCCCGGAGGGAAAGTTTAGCTCAAAAAGTTTAGAACTTTCCCCCCGGGAAGCTACTTTTGTTGAAACTGAACTCCCATGAACAAGACTTTTTTCCTCACCTTACTGGTGGCGTTCTCCTATGCCTGTACCAGTAAAAGTTACGAGCCGGAAGACGTCATCGGCAGCTGGAAATACGATACCGCTGCCATCCTCTCCAGTGTGGACCCCGCCAATGTCGAAGAAAACAAAATGCAACTTCTGCAGCGGACCATGTCGCTGTACAAAGATGCCATATTCCTGTTTGAAGAAAATGGAACCCTGTCCATCGAAACCAACGGCATTCACCTGTGGGGGAAGTGGCGGCTAAGCCTGGATGGCAGCCAGCTTATCTTCAACCTCAGCGGGAAGGATATGGTAAATGACATCACCGAACTGGCCTCCACAAGAATGATCCTGGCGCCCATACCCGAAAGAGGGATATTTTATCCGCGTATTTTCGTGCCGGCGCCGAACGCAGAGCCAGGCGGTAAGTAGGTGGACAGATTTAGTTTACGTATACTGCTTCGGCAGTAGAGCCTGAAACGCTTTATTCTCGGGCGTTCCGGGCAGATTGTTGAGCGCAGCGAAACCCGCCTGGGTTACATGGTTCTGTCCGCCTACTTAAGTAATGCACTGAGGTTTAATTATTATATAATTCCCATTTTACATACACTTTACAATTAAGCTTGATTTTGTGGGTTAATGGGGTTGGTTGGGCCAATCCCCAGTCACAGGCACTCATAATCAAAGCATGAAGCGCGAACTCGATATAGTCATTATTTCCGACGTCCACCTCGGAACTTACGGCTGCCACGCCCGGGAACTGCTCAACTATCTCAAAAGCCTCAAGACAGATATCCTTATCCTGAACGGGGATTTCATAGATATGTGGCAGTTCCGCAAACGGTACTTCCCCAATGAGCACATCCAGGTCATACAACGCATCCTGAAAATGGCGGCCAAGGGCACCAAAGTGTATTATATCACCGGCAACCACGACGATGCCCTGCGGCGTTACTCCGACTTTTCTTCAGGCAACGTGCACCTCAGAGATAAGCTGATCCTGAAACTGAAAGGGAAAACTTACTGGATCTTCCACGGTGATATCTTCGACCTGTTCATCAAATACTCTCCTTTCATTGCCCGCCTTGGTGGTAAAGGCTACGACTGGCTCATCCTGCTCAACCGCTTCATCAACAAGCTGCGCATGGCCATGGGCAAACCACGCATGTCTTTTGCCAAAAAAGTAAAGCATAAGGTAAAAGAAGCCGTGAAGTTCATCGGCGATTTTGAAGATACGGCCATCAAACTGGCCGCCGAAGAAGACTATGACTATGTGATCTGTGGCCACATCCACCGGCCGCAGATGCGCAGCCATGAAATTGAAGGCAAGAAAGTGGCCTATCTGAATTCCGGAGACTGGGTGGAGAATCTCACCGCTCTGGAATACAAGTGGGGGCGCTGGTCCATTTACGAATATGACGAAACGGACTACGAGTTCGTCAATCCCAGGCTGAAGGTCCGGGAAGTGCAGCAGGAGCAGGATGAGGAAGAAGACACCTTCGAGGGAAACCCTGATGTCAGGGAGGCCTTCCAGCAGATCGTACAGCGGGAATTGCCGCCCCTGTAGGCCCGCACAGGCAAAAAGCGGGCGGGGGGCGGGAATAAGAGAATATCCCGCCCCGCCTGCCTGGCTTACCGCTGCGGCTTCTTACCTAATGATATCATATTGGCGAAAAGACGGAAGGCGCCGGGCACGCCTGCCGGCAGCTGCCGGAACCAGCTGTAAGCCGTGTAGATGTAATAACCTTCACCGTAGGCCGCCACCAGGAGCCCGCCGTCGCGGGGCGGCTCGCCGGGGTCGTTGCTGGAAAGTATGGCCTCGTACTGCTCGCCCCACTCTCCGGGGAAGTAAAGGCCGCGCTCCTGCACCCAGCCCTCGAAGTCTTCCTCCGTTATTTCGTTGGGCCAGTTGAGGATGGGATGTTCGGGTTTCAGGAAGCGCACTTGTGCATCTTCCACCGACACCCGCGCCCGGGAGATGTCCAGCGGATAGGGCGCCAGCTCTTCCATGGGCACCGTCAGGCCGAAATTCTTATTGTACTGCGCGATGAGCGTGCCGCCCTGTTTCACATAGTCAAACAGAATGGGCTGGTAGAGGCGGGCTCGTTCCAGGCCATTGTAAACCCGCACCCCCAGAATGACGGCGTCGAAGCGTTTTAACTTTTCCAGCTCGATGTCTTCTTCCGCCAGCAGGCTCACTTCATAGCCGATCTGCCCGAGGCTGGCGGGCACTTCGTCGCCCAGCCCCATGAGGTATCCGATCCTTTCACCGGCCTTTTTGATGTCCACCTTTACAGCTTCGGCCGAAGCATCCAGCAGGATGGTTTGCAGGGGGATGTGCTCGTAACTGATACGGGCCATTTCGCGGCTGTAAGGTTTACCGCCCACTTTAGCCACCGGCCTGATCACGCCTGCCGCCTGCCGGGCCGGGGGGCTGAGCTCAAACCGGACGGTTTTCTCCTCGCCCTGAAAGCTGAGTTCAAAATCGATAGAGGAGGGCTGTACTTTCCAGCCTTCGCCATGCTGCAGCTCCACCGTACCGGACAGCTGCTCCTTGCCTGCCCTGATGACCACATCAACGGTTTGGGGCTCATCGTTATTGAAAACATACACCTGGCTGCCCAGTTCCACAAAAACGGGAGGGGTGATCTCGAAAGGTTGATATACGCCGCCTTTGACCGGGTCTTCGTATTTGAAGACTACTTCTTTTTCCAGGCTCAGGCCGATGCCCATGACTTCAAACTGGAAGCGCACCCGAAAATCGCGGGGAGCTTCCGGCAGGCCCCGCAGCTGTTGGCTTTCTACGGTATATCGCCCTTCTTTCCATTGGTTTTTAAGCCAGTAGGGAGAGGTGAAATCGATGTTTTCCGGCAGGCTCACTTTCCGGTGGATCTTGTTTTCCTGGTTGTATTCCAGCTCCAGCCCCAGCACGGTATCGGCCTTTGCCGGCAGTATGCTGATGGCGGTGAGGGTGACGGGAAGGGAAGAGCGGTTGGTGGCCTCTAATTCCAGCTCGACGGTTTCTCCCGGGCAGGCAGAGCTGCTTTCGGCCGCCGCTTCCACATACAGGCCCAGGCAGGCGCGTATCACCTCCTTTATTTCCTGTAATTTCTGCTTTTTCCAGAAGCCCTCCGGCAGTGCTTCTATCATCTTCATGGCTTCCAAAAGCCTGGGAACGCTGGCGCTGGGATCTTCAAAGCGGTAGGAAGTTTCCACTTCCTTCAGCAGTTTGCCGATAGGAGCACCCCCTTCCACCCGGCTCCAGGAAGTATTGATGCCCGCGAACAGGCTTTCCTTATCCTCAGGCATATCGCCTTTCAGCAGTTCGATGTATTCCATCTGAGCGCCCCGGGAGCCCATGTCGCCAAAACCCTGCGCCTTATGCTGGCTGCGGGCCCGGGCTGCGATCTCCGTATTCGATTCACCCAGAATGGGGTAATAAACCCCCACATCCACGCTCATAAGTTTGGACTTGTCTGCTTTTTCAAAATTCTCGCGGCTGCCGTAAAACCACCAGCTGGTATTGAAGAAAAGGCGGCGCGGCTGCCAGGTGTCCACGTATTCCAGTTGTTCCGGGTATACATCGGGCTTGCCGGCGAGGTCGAAGGCTTCGTAGGAGAGCATGGCGGAGGCGGTGTGGTGGCCATGCATGCGGCCTTTCCAGCCAGGGTCCTCTTCGTGCTGGAAGCGGTTGATGATGACGTCCGGCTGCCACTTTCGGATGGCCCAGACCACATCGGCCAGCGCTTCGTCATGGCCCCAGAAGTCGAGGGTTTCCTGCGGGTTCTTGGAGAAGCCAAAGTCATTGGCCCGGCTGAACATCTGGTTGCCGCCGTCTACGCGGCGGGCGGCCAGCAGTTCCTGCGTGCGGATGACGCCCAGCAGCTCGCGTATTTCCGGGCCGATCTCATTCTGGCCGCCGTCGCCACGGGTCATGGCCAGATAGGTGGTGGTGGCCTTCTTTTCATTGGCCAGATAGGAGATCAGGCGCTGGTTCTCATCGTCGGGATGAGCGGCCACATAAAGGGCAGAGCCCAGGAAGTTGAGTTTCTGAATGGCCTGGTGGATCTCTGCCGATGACCAGTTTTGCGGGGGCTGGGCCGGCAGGTTCAGCGGGAAAACGAGCAGCAGAGTGAGAAGGTATCTCCAAATTTTCATAAGCGTGAGTTAAGTTAGTACATACATCTTATGTAAAGGCATAAGAGCGGGAATGGTTGACGCGCGGTGGACAAATAAGGAAGGTGGGCGCCACCACTTTGGGTAATGCCCACCTTTCTCTCCAGAGCCAGGCGTTTGCTATTGTGCTTCCCCGCCGGCAGAAGCTACGATCTCGTTGTAAGATTGAGTAGCATTGCTGACCGCTTCTTTGGCGCCATTGGCCTGCTCGCTCCAGCTGCTTACCTTTTCATTGGCGGTTTCCACCATAGCCCTCAGCTCGTCAATGGTGCTTTGTGCATCAGAGGGCAGGTTGCCGCTGCTTAGGCCCTCCTCCAGGGCTTCCAGCTTTTCGCCGTTTTCCTGCCATTTGTTGACAAATTCGAAGGCTTCCTTAGACAGGTCGCCCAGCGTGGCCATCTGCTCCTGAACCTTCTGCTGCAACTCACCGATCTTATCTTTTTGCTCTTCGTTGAGCTGAGCGGCAAGTTCCTCGGAAGGTTGCATGGTTTCCATGGCGGATTTGGCCTGGGTTTGAGCCTGTGAGACCTGATCCACCACGGCCATGACCTGGCTGGTAGTGGACTCCCAGTCTGAAGACAGGCTTTCAATGGATTCTTTGAATTTTCCCACATTGTTGCAGGCGGTGAAAGCCAGGGCCAGAATGGATAAAAAGATCAGTTTGCGCATAATAAAGGTTTTGGTTAAAAAGCTTGTTGAAGGAAGTTGTGGTTTATCCCCGCCTCTGGGTGTTGTGGGCGCGCCGGAAGGCCTATTTTAGATTTGTAAAATGGCCTTCTGCTCTTCTCTTCAGGGAGGATAGGCTGCAACTTCGGGCAGCTGCCCAACGCCAATTTAACGAAAGAGCGCCTGGCTTTCTTGTTTGAAGTCTTAAGAAAATGTTAACATTTTTTTGAAAGTCAAGAAAAAGGAATAAAAACTTAGTGTCTTTTATAGGTGTTCTGATATGCCAGCTTATTGTATCTTATACACTTATTTATAAATTTGCTCTTTGGAAGATAAGCAGCTAAAGCATTTTTTGGTTACGAATTTTCGCAAACGGAGTCAAACAGAAAAAATGAGTACCTCAAATAAATATGTATGCATCCATGGCCATTTCTACCAGCCACCGCGGGAGAATGCCTGGCTGGAATCAGTGGAAATGCAGGATACGGCGGCTCCTTTTCACGATTGGAACGAACGAATCAACTTCGAATGTTACGCTCCCAATACGGCGGCGCGCATTCTGGACCGGGACGATTTCATCAACAACATCATCAATAATTATACCCGGATCAGCTTCAATTTCGGCCCCACGCTATTGTCGTGGATGGAAAAGGCCGACCCGGAGACTTACCGGGCCATCCTGCAGGCTGACCTGGATAGCCTGGAGCGCTTCGGCGGGCATGGTTCCGCCCTGGCGCAGGTGCACAGCCACCTCATCCTACCCCTTTGCAACCGCCGCGATAAAGAAAGCCAGGTCAAATGGGGGATAAGCGATTTCGAATACCGTTTCGGCCGCAAGCCGGAAGGCATGTGGCTGTCGGAGACGGCAGCCGATACCGAATCGCTGGAAGTGCTGGCCGGGAACGACATTCAGTTCACCATACTGGCGCCCCGGCAGGCGAAGGCCGTCCGTAAAACAGGAGATAAGGAGTGGTCTCTCCTCAACCCGGGCTCCGTGGATACCCGCCGGCCCTACCTCTGCAAATTGCCTTCAGGGAAAAGCATCGCGCTTTTCTTTTACCATGGCGGCATCGCTCAGGGCGTAGCTTTTGAAGGCCTGCTTTACAACGGCAGCCACTTTGCCGAACGTTTCTCGGAAGCCTTCGATGACAATGATGCGCCGCAACTGGCGCATATCGCTACCGACGGGGAAAGTTACGGGCATCACCACCGGCACGGAGAAATGGCCCTTGCCGCCTGCATAGATACGATAGAGAATCAGGATTGGGCAACCATCACCAATTACGGGCAGTATCTGGAGCTTTTTCCACCGGAGTACGAGATCCAGATACACGAGAACAGTTCCTGGAGCTGTGTGCACGGCGTAGAACGCTGGCGCTCCAATTGCGGTTGTAGTTCGGGCGGCCATCCGGGATGGACACAGGAATGGCGTAAGCCTCTGCGCGAGGCGCTCAACTGGCTGCGCGATGAGCTGATCCCGCTTTATGAAAGAGAGGCATCGGCTTTTCTGAAGGATGTCTGGGCGGCCCGCAACGATTACATCCATGTGCTGGTGAACCGGTCGGAAAAAACGATCAGTGCCTTTCTGAAGCGCAATACCAGGAAAAAACTCGACAAAGAAGAGGAGATCAGGGTGTTGCGCCTGATGGAAATGCAGCGCCATGCCATGCTGATGTTCACCAGTTGCGGCTGGTTCTTTGACGAGATATCCGGTATAGAGACCAACCAGATCCTGCAGTACGCCAACCGCGCAATCAATTACGCCAGCCAGGTGGGGGATATGGACTTCCATGAGGAATTCGTCAGCCGGCTGGCGGAAGCCCCCAGCAACATTTATGATAATGGAGCTTCCAGCTATGAGAAGTATGTGGTGCCCGCCCGGGTCGACCTGGTGCGGGTGGGCATGCACTATGCCGCTTCTTCCATCTTTGAGGAATATCCCGAGCACCTGGATTTCTTTAACTACCTGGCGGAAAGCGAGGCCTACTACCGCCTGTCGGCAGGAACCCAGCGCCTGGCGCTGGGCCGGACCACCGTGAAGTCCAAATCCACGCATTCGGAACGGCAATTCAGCTTCGCGGTTCTTTACCTCGGCCAGCACAACATCATCGGCAATATATCCCTGGACATGAGCCTCGAGCGTTTCGACGAGGTAGCCGTGCGCATCCGAGAGGCGTTTAAAAATACCAACCTGGGAGAGGCCATCGGCCTGATGCAGGAGTATTTCGGCCAACACAAATACACCCTCTGGAAACTGTTTCGCGATGAGAAGCACAAGATTCTGACCCAGATCACCAACAAGAGCCTGGAGAAAATAGAGCAGGGCATGCGCACCCTGGTCAACGACAACTACCAGCTGATGATCGGCGTGGCCATGAGCGATATTCCCGTGCCGGAGTTTTATCGTTCCGCTGTGGAATTCGTGGTCAACCGCGACCTGCTGCGGCAGTTCGAGAACGGCAGCCTCAACCTCCGGGAATTGAGACGCATCTACGGCGAGTTTCGCCGCTGGAAGATCCACCTGGCCGACGAGCAGACCTTCAAGCTGGTGGCCAGCGAACGCCTGTACCAGGAGATACAGCAACTGGAAACCACCGAGGCCAAGCTGGAACAGCTTAAAGTACTGGTGGCCATTCTGGAATTGCTGGAACAGCTCCACATCAACCTGGATTTCTGGCGAAGCCAGAACATCTATTTCTCCATGCTGAAAGGCTACAAGAACGGCGAGTGGGTGTTCGCCAGTAAGGAGTGGGAAGAGGCCTTCCTGACGCTGGGGCGCCTGCTGAAGGTGAGGGTTTAAGGCGTCTGAACGCCTGAACGTCTGAAGGCCGGAGAAAATTGTTAAATTGCCAAAACGCCAGGCCGGGCCAGCCCAGCCCCCGCCTATGGCAATTCGATCATTGAGCAAATTACTGGCATGACTCTGCAATTCCACACTCCACTGCCGCCGCTGGGGCAGGCCAAAGAATTTTCACTACTTTTAGCCTAAAACAAAGGTGCGATCATAGAGCCGGCCATTCTGAGGCATCAGGGGGAAGAGCACCGCCCGGAAGATTACAACCACTATTTTTTCGATTTTCTGGTGTCAAAGCACCAGGGCTGGACAGTTAAAAAAATGTGTCCTTCTCTTCCCTTGACAGTGGCGTCGCTATTCCCGCCAATTCCAACTATAATGTCCTGACCGTGAAGGATTCTCCGGAGGAATATCAGAGGGTCCGGGATGCGCTTTTTCGCTTGCTGTCGAAAGGCCTGGAATTTGAGGTGGTGTACCGCTCCATTCAGGATGAGCGCTGGCGCTGGGGTTAGTTGGCAGTATGTGCCCGCCTGGGCAGAGCCACCGGAATGTCATTACTTTGGGCTAGAGCCAAGGGCATAGCGCCAAATCGGAAATTCTACACGAGCAAAGCGACTAACGGAGTAAAATGTCTGAATCCTGAATCGGCCTGATTTAGGATTTCCGATTCAGACATTTCCGATTTTAGATTTTTCGCCGGCCCCCGGCTGCAAAGTTTTGCCCACTGCAAACTGCCCCCTCCTCTACCTGGCTACCGCCTGGTAGACAGGTTCGACAAGGCTTCGGCGGGCGAAGACTGCCTACCAACTAACCCCAGCGCCACCCCCACTGGAGCTGCCGCCACCCCAGCCGCCGCCTCCGCCACCGCCGCCAAAACCGCCACCGCTACCAGAGGAAGAGCGTTGCTTTTTAGGTAAAATGACGATCTTTTCCTGTTGGTAGTGGCAATTTTTGCACTCAAAGGTGATGCGCTTCTTCCCGGAGTGCACGTAAGTGGGCTGCCGGATCACTTTGGAGTGCGCCTGGTAGTAGGCCAGATAGTTGCATTTGGGGCAGCGTTTGTATTTCGTCCAGCGCCTGGCGTACCGCAGGATGAGCACGTCTTCGCGGTTGTCGGTCACCCAAACATCGTAGTCTACAGAGCCCAGTTCTTCCTCGGTGATCTGCCCCTGTTCCAGGAATTCATCGTCCAGTTCCTCGTTCAGCTTGTGCATGAGCTTGCCGTTGGCCTTGCTGTAGCGCGGGTGGTTGCGCAGCCGTTTCAGATGCCATCGGAGGAAAAAGTACAGCAGGGCAAAGGGGATGGGAAAGAGGATGACGGGAATGATGGAATAAAAATAGCGGATGGCCATATAGCGGTCGTAAAGCTCCTGTTTACTGTAGTGGGTATAGATCAGCCAGATCACTAAAAGGAGGTGGAACAGTCCATTGACAATAATGTACCAGCCCAGTACTGCCGGGAAGCCGGGCAGGGGGCGGTAGGCCCGCTCGCTTTGGCCTGTGGAACGCACCTCATCGAGGGCGGCCGGGTCTTCCAGGGTTTCCTTGATGGCCTGCAGGGCGGCGATGAGGCCCTGCCCGTATTGCTCCTGCCGGAAAAAAGGCACGAGCTCCTGCATGCCGATGCGGTAGCAGATGACATCCGGAAGTACGCCCTCCAGGCCGTCGCCGGTCTCGAATTCGGTGCGCCGCTGGTTCATTACGGAAAAGATGAGCAGGCCGTTGTCTACATCGGCCTGGCCGATGCCCCAGGCCTGGAACAGGCGGGTGGCGAATTCCTTGGGGTTGTCTTCGCCTATACTGTGGACAAGCACTATCGCCACTTGAGCTGTGGAACTTTGTTCCAGCTCCGCCGCCAGGCGGTTGAGTTCTGCTACCGCAGCGGCATCGATGATGTTATCGGGGTTACTGACGAAGCCACCGCCGCTTTGCTTGGGGTCGGGTAAGGTTTCAACGGTATAGGTGGTTTGGGCGGGTGAAAGGATGCTGGCAAATAGGGCAATTAATAATATGGGTAGGCGCTGCATTGTAGGTTTGTTATTTATCCCGCTAAAGATAGTGCAAAAGAATAATGGGTACAATGGCAAGTTTCACCATAAGCCCGGTGGGGTTAGAGGAGCCCTTCACAGTCGCCGGGCGGGCGGAAGCCGCCTGGCGACAGGCAGGCGGCGTTAATAACTGTTAAAAACTACGCCGTCCTCCCGGCAAAGCCTATTTTTAGCCACCAAACCAAAAAGAAAGGCCATGTCGACACCAGAGGTACCGCAGCACCAGCAACTTCCAGACGATGACCCACCGCCGCCCATGTTCTCCTCCTGGAAACAGATGTACGCCTTCGTGTTGATCCTTCATGCCATCATCATCGCCCTGTTTTATATCTTTACCGAAACCTATTCCTGAGGCCTGCAAATAAGTAAGGCTAAGACTACACCCTATTACACATGAGTACACTCGATTGGATCGTCATGCTTGGAACGCTTCTCAGCATCGTAGCCTACGGTGTCTGGAAGACCCGCAGCGTCGACAGCGTGCAAAGTTACCTGCTTGGAGACCGCGACCTGCCCTGGTGGACCATCGGCCTGTCGGTGATGGCCACCCAGGCGAGTGCCATTACTTTCCTCTCTACCCCGGGCCAGGCCTATGAAGACGGCATGCGTTTCGCCCAGTTCTATTTCGGGCTGCCGGTGGCCATGGTCATCCTCTGTATCTTCGTCCTGCCGATGTATTACAAGCTCAAGGTGTACACCGCCTATGAATATCTGGAGGGCCGTTTCGACCTGAAAACCCGAACCCTTACTGCGCTGTTCTTTCTCATTCAGCGGGGGCTGGCTGCGGGCCTGACCATCTACGCGCCCGCCATCATTCTGTCCACCATACTGGGCTGGAGCCTCAACTGGACGATCTTTTTCATCGGCCTGGTCGTGATCTTTTACACTGTAATGGGGGGCACCAAGGCGGTGAGCGTTACCCAGAAGCAGCAAATGATCGTCATCCTGACGGGCATGTTCATAGCTGCCATCATTCTGATGTTGCAACTGCCGGAAGAGGTGAAATTCGGCGACGCGGTAGGCATAGCCGGCAAGATGGGCAAGCTCAATGTGGTGGATTTCGAGTTCGACCTGAGCAATAGATACAACTTCTGGTCGGGCATGCTGGGCGGGGTGTTCCTGTTCATGTCCTATTTCGGCACCGACCAGTCACAGGTGCAGCGCTACCTGAGCGGGAAATCGCTGGCGGAAAGCCGCTTGGGGCTGTTGTTCAATGGGGTGCTGAAGGTGCCTATGCAGTTCCTGGTTCTTTTCGTAGGCATCCTGGTGTTCATATTCTTCCGTTTCGAACAGCCACCTATTCACTTCAATACCGCCAATATCGAGAAGCTGGAAGGCACTCAATACGAAGAGGAGCTGGAAAGGCTGCAGGCCCAGCACAACACCCTGTTTCTGGAACAACGGGAAGAGTCAAAGGAACTCATTGAGGCCCTGCGTGGGGAGAATGAAGCGCAGATTGCCGAATCCCAGCAGCGGATGCAGGAACTGGTGGCCAAAGACAATGAGATCCGCAATAGCGTGGATGTGCTCATTCGCCAGGCCGACCCGGATGCCAAGATCGAAGACCGCGACTACGTCTTTATCACCTTCATCACCGAATATCTGCCCATCGGCCTGGTGGGGCTGCTGCTGGCGGTGATCTTTTCGGCGGCCATGTCTTCCACGGCCTCCGAGCTGAATGCGCTGGCCACCACGACGGTCATCGATATCTACCGGCGCAGCTTTGTCAAAGATAAAACGGACCGGCACTACCTGAATGCCTCCAAGGGCTTTACCATACTCTGGGGCGCCATTGCCCTGTTCTTCGCCGCCACTGCAGGCCTGTTCGAGAACCTGATACAGGCCGTCAACATCATTGGCTCCCTTTTCTACGGCCCCATTCTGGGCATTTTCCTGGTGGCCTTCTTCATGAAATGGGTGGGGGCACGGGCTGTGTTTATCGCCGCCCTGATCGCCGAGGCGCTGATACTGGCTCTCTACTGGGCCAACGGCCAGGGCTTCTGGCTGCATATCGGCGACAGCTGGCATCTGCTGCGTATTGCCTATCTCTGGTTTAACCCCATCGGCTGTTTGCTGGTGATGGGGACGGCGGGGATATTGCAGCGGGTTTTTCGTGATTCGTGACTCGTGATTCGTTGATCAAACCAGTTTCCTGGGAATCTTTTCGTTCCAGCTGTCGGAATGCACCCGCACTCCATTGTGGTAGGCATCCAGTGTCGCTTTGATAAAAAAGTGATCTTTATCGGAGGTCATCACGGTATTGGTGTAGGTTTCAACGTTCCAGCCGTCACGTTCAAACTGCATATCCCAGCGGGTTTCCCCTTTCACGGTATCGTAGCCGTCGTATTTAAAAGAGTATCGCTCGGTGGTTTTGATCGACACCTCCATGTCGATGTCCTCCAGGTGTTTCCGGCCGGTATTGCATTTTGGCTGCCGGTTTGGAGTAATCCTGCAACCACAGGGAAAGCATAGGTTCGGCCGTGATGCCGCTGTACATGCCCTTAAGCCAGTGGTTCCACCAGCGCAGTGTTTCCTGCAGGAAGCCGATGGCGGGGCCGGGCTGGCCCATGTGGGGATACATGTGGCTCCAGGGGCCGATGATGCCTTTGCGCGGCGTATCGAAGTGCTCCATCATGCGAAAAATGGCGTTGGAGTAGCCGTCGGCCCAGCCGCCTACGGCCAGCACCGGTATTTTAATATCGCTGTAGTCCACGCTGACCGAACCGTGTTTCCAGTACTCGTCTTTCCATTGATGGCCCAGCCATTGCTTGAGCCAGAGGCCGCTGCCTTTTAGCCGGCCCAGCCACATCTCTTTCCAGTCTTCACCGACGATCTCGGGGTCCGGTGGCTGCGTGTTGCGGGCGAACATGGTGGAGGCCCAGGACAGATTATCGACCAGCAGCGTCTCGCCCGTATAAACTACACCCAGGCGGTAGCTGTAAGCTTCCTGGTCAACCAACTCGGCGAGCCGCTGGCCAGGCCCGACGTGCGGCAGGATGATGGTGTCGGGGTATTGCTCCTCCAGTTCCTCAATATGCTCGGAGCTCGGGATTTGCTCCACGACGCCGTCGCGAAATTCGCGCAGGTAAAATTTGGCGGCGACCGCGTAGTCGCCTTCGCGCTTCGGCATTTCGGGTTTCCGCCCCAGCGCGAGGTCGACGATGGCCTTGTGGTTGGAAACGCCATCTACCTTCCGGAAAATATCGCTGTGCGACTGCGAGATGCGCGGGTTGATCTCCAGCAGCCAGGCCCGGTCGTTGGCCTTATCTTAGCCCTTCGGGCTGTAACAGGCTCTAAACACATATTTACCGGAGGGAAGCACTTTCCTGTTTGTGGGCAGGTGTTTTTTTACCGCATATAGAAGACGATATCCAGTATCTTTTTTCCCTTCACCGGAATGCCGTAGTTTCTGGCCGGCGCCCATCTGGGCATATTGCGCACCATTTGCAGCGTTGCCTCGTCACAACCCAATCCTATGGATTCGAGTAATTGAGCCTCCAGCACATCGCCTTCGGGCGAAATGGACAACAACACTTTAACTGTGCCTTCCAGTCTGTTTCTTTGCGCCAATTCCGGGTAGAAAAGGTGGGTGGCTACATATTCCTCCAGGCCTTCGAAGGAAGGCAGCTGTTGTCCGGCTGCGAGATCTGGTTTTACAGGGGTGTTATTTGGAATACCGGCTTGCTTTTCCGGGGTATTGGCGGTTAAGTTTGTGATGCGTTGTGCCTGCAGCGGGTTGATGGCAAAGAGGCTGCAGAGTAGGGTGCATACGGCGATTAGGGGAATAGCGGTGTTTTTCATGATGTTGGGATTGAAAATGAGATAATCAAGCGTTTTAGGTTCTTTCGGGCTTTTAAGGGAGGGCTTGAATACTGACACTACAAAGATGGGGGGCAGGGGGGCAAAACGGCTTGCCTATTGGTTTCAGAAATCTGGAAATTGGGTGCAGGAAGGGAAAA
>CAYVVK010000008.1:15564-20396 GCA_964454855.1 uncultured Phaeodactylibacter sp.
GATAGTATATAAGTGGTTTAAAACCAGTGGATTGTAGGTTGAATCGGTGAGCTTGTCCGGCTTTGCCTTTTCAGCGGATAGGGCAGGGAAAGGCCAATGGGCAAAAAAAAAGGAAAGCCCTCCCGAGGGAGAGCTTTCCTGTTAGTTTACTATAATGTGAGGAGCATCAGAGATGCTCTTGCCATTAATATCTACGGTTGGAGCCGCCGCCGCGGTTGGAACCACCGCCACGGTTGAAGCCGCCGCCGCCGCCGCCGCGATTCTCGCGGGGTTCAGCTTCCTTTACCACGATGGTACGGCCATCCATTTCAGTATCGTTCAGGTCATTGATGGCATTCCGGGCTTCATCGTCATTGGGCATTTCTACGAAGCCGAAGCCTTTAGACTTACCCGTGAACTTATCCATGATGATCTTTACGGAATCAACGTTTCCGTACTCTTCGAATGCATCCTGGAGATCATCTTCCTGGGTGTCGTAGTTCAATTTAGCAACAAAAATATTCATAAAAATAAAAATTGGTATCCGCTATGTGCGGAAGATTGAAAAGGTTAAAAATGGTTGAAAAAACTAAGGAGGGTTAAAAGAATAGAAAGAATAAATACGATTAGCCTTTTTACTTAATTATCTCGGTTGTAAAGATACACTAATAATTCGATATTGCATCTTTTTAGGTGATTTATTATTTCCTGGCGGATACGTCCATAACGAATAAGAGATCCCTTCCCGGAAAAAGGCCGGGAAAGGCTCTCGCGCCTTGTCTGTTTTCTCCGGCCCCTTATGATTGCCACTGTGGTATAAAGATAGCCCTCGCCGAAAGCGGAAGCTTTCAGGAGGGCCGGTAAAACTAACTCTAAATCTTAACAAACTGCCTGGCAGAGCCAAAAAGTGGCGGATCATCCTGTTCCCGAGCGTGGAAACTTGCCTTCGGCTTTCCGCAAAGGCCCGGAGCAAACGGATAATGGCTTGCTTTGAGGACAATCCGCAAGCTGGGGTTATTAGTAGATAAACACTTTTCCTGCCCCGCTGCCTGGCGCGCCAATGACGATCTCCCCTCCGCCGAGGGCCACACTTTGCCCGAATAGGATGCTAAACCCTCCGCCACTGGGAGTGAGGGTATTCGCCAGGCTCCAGGAACTTCCGGAGCGGTTGAATACATGGGCTACATCGTTGGGGTCAGGAAAAAACTCGCCGGTAGGAACCGTAACTACAGCCGTAGAACCCTGAATGTCCAACTCGCGGGTCTGCACAAAAGGAAGCGGGCCGGGTTGTACGAGCTGCCCACTGAAGGCCCAGGAGCCGGACGAAGAAGTGAAGGCCGCCGTCTGGGTGGAAGGTGCAAAGAGGTAGAATGCCGTATTGGCGATGATCGTGGATCCACTGATGGCCACTGCCCGGGATAACTGATAGCCGAAGGGAAAGGCGATCTCCTGGCTGAGCCCCCAGCTGCCGCCCGCGCTGCTAAAGACATATACCTTGGGGCTGAAAACTACCCCGAGATCGGAATTGGTCCCTCCATTGGCGGCAATGATGCCGCCATCGATGTCGATGTCCCAGAAGAAGGTATCGTCCAGGCTGAGCTGAGCTTGTTCTACCCACTGGGCGCCGTTATTGGCATATACTTTGATGGCCCTGTCGACACTACCTGCCAGCCCGCCCATAACAGCCAGGGTAGAGCCGCTCATGGCGATGTCAGCAACAAAGTCAAGGCCGGTACTCAGCAGGCTTTCCGTGCCCCAGTAGGTGCCCATGTCTTTATAGATGTACACTTGCCGGCTTGAAGATGCGAGGACGGCAACCCGGCCGCTGCTTGCGGCAACCTGAGCACCAAATCCGCTTCTTCCGGTGATGGACTGCTCCAGGGCATAACTGCCGCTGCCGTCCCGGGAGTAGAGATGTACCTTGCCCGATAGGCCTACGGCGATCTTATCGCCGGCTTTGGCTACAGATTGGCCGAAACCATCGCCGGAAACGCCGGTGGAAAGGATCTCTGCTACACTTCTGGAGCTTACCGGGGTTTTCGTTTCGGGCTGGGCGGTGTACTGTTGTACGAGTTGTTCCAGCTGGCTGTGCTGGCTTTCGGTAAGGGCCTCTGTGATCGACCTGTAGCGCACTTCACTTTCCGGACTGCTGGCTTGCTCCAGGTCCATACCATATATCATACGGAGGACATCCTGGTTAAAATCCGGGGAGGACAATGTGCTGTCATCCGTCTTCGGGCCACTCAGGCTTTCTTTCTGGCAACCGGACATCAGCAGCCCTGCCAGGATGAACAGCAGAGCAAGGGGTAGGGAAAGGGTTTTTCTAAAATTCATGGTTTTTTTGTTAAAAAGATGAAGAAATGTAAGTTGAAAAGGCTTCGAAGCTGTTTAAAAAAGGTTTTAGGTATTTTCCTCGTTGAAACAAAGATAGGGGCAGACGCACCGAACCGCCTTGTCAATTGGGTGCAGGGATATGTAAATTCGTTGCATGGGGCAAGGCGCCCTTCTTTTTTAAGCCAATGAGTTGTTGATGTCGCTGGGAGAAGTGCCGAAAGCTTCCTGGAAGGATCGGGTAAAATGGGCGGGGTCTTTGTAACCTACTTTCCAGGCTACTTCAGAAACGTTCAGTTCGCCTTTCTCCAGGAGGGTTTTGGCCTGGTTCAGGCGATAGGACCGGATGAAATCAGAGGGAGAAACATCCGCGATGGCCTTCATCTTGCGGTACAACTGAGACCGGCTCATACCGATCTTCCGGCACAGCTGCGGCAAGGCGAAATGCTCATCGGAATAATTTTTCTCTACGATGTGCCGGACTTTTCGAAGGAAGGAATCCTCTATTTGCAGGGCCTCTTCACGGGGAGAGTGCGTGCTGCCGGAGGCTGTGGCTGCCTGGTTGAGGTTGCGGGAAAAATAAGCAGCCATGCGCTTTTGCCGTTCCACCAGTTTTTCCAGGCGCACCAGCAGTTCCTCTTTGTCGAAGGGTTTGGCCAGGTAGGCATCGGCGCCTCGGCGCAAGCCGTCGATGCGAGAGCCGGCATCGGCCTTGGCGGTCAGCAGGACAATGGGGATGTGGCTGCTGCGGATGCCGATGTTTCGAGGGTTGTAGTTGGCCTATCTGTGCTTTGTATGGGTGTGTCTTCATCCTGGAGGCCCTGCTGCAGTTCGGCATTCCTGCTGATCGGCAGGTGTACAGTAAACCTGGCCCCTTCTCCCAATTGGCTCTCCACCTCGATCTTTCCGTCCATGAGCTTCACCAATTCCTGCGTATGGGCCAGGCCGATGCCGGTACCCTCCCCCCGGCGGGTAGCGGAGTTGTCAGCCTGGTAGAAGCGGCTGAAAATACGTGTCAGGTCCTCCTGGGCTATGCCGATACCGGTATCTTCGACGGTGATCAGCAGGCAGGGCCCCGCAGAGCTTCCGCTTCCCTTCCCTTTCCCAACGGCTGCTTTCACTTTTACTTCGCCGCCTGAGGGCGTAAATTTCAGGGCATTGGAAAGCAGGTTGGCCATGACCTGCTTAAGCTGCTCGGGGTCAAAATCCATGACCAGGGATTCGGCGGTGCTGGAAAAACGCAGGGCGATATTGTGGCTGTTGGCATACGTCTGAAATGATTCCGTCAGGTAGCGCAGGTAGGGAATGACATCCCCCTGCTGGTATTTTAGCTGCAGAGAATGGTTTTCCAGCTTGGCCAGGTCGAGCAATTGGTTGATGAGGCGCAGGAGATTATTGCCATTGTTCCTGATCAATTTCAAGCCGTTGGCGATCCGGCCATACTCTTTTTCATTGACGACCGACTGCCAGCTGCCTGCCGACAACTGCTTGGCCATGCCCAGAATCACGGTCAGGGGGGTGCGAAATTCGTGCGTCAGGTTGGTGTACAGCCGGCTTTTGAAAGTGTCGAGCTCTTTGAGGCGCTGCGCCTCGCGCTGCTCCATCAGAAGCTGCTGGCTTAGTTGTTGCCGGCGCAGGAGGAAGCGGTAGGCCAGGGCCAGCAGGGCGAAGGAAAGCAGGGCGTAGGCCAGGTAGGCCCAGCCGGTTTGCCACCAGGGTGGAGCGATGGTGATTTGAAGGGCAGTGCCAGCCTCGTTCCACAGGCCGTCATTATTGCTTCCCCGGACGCGGAGGGTATATTTCCCGGGCCGGAGGTTGGTAAAGGTGATCTCGCGTTTGTTGCCCAGGCCTACCCAGGCGTCATTAAAACCTTCCAACTGGTAGGCGTACTGGTTCTTTTCGGGATTGAGGAAGTTGAGGGCCGTCAGTTCGAAAATGATGATATTGTCCTGGTAGCTGAGCCGGATCCCCTGGCGGTGGGCAATGCCCTCAACCCTGGCCTCTGTAGTTTGGCCACCATCCATATGGTAGGTTTTCAAAGACGAGATGACAACCGGCGGAACAAAGGGGTTTTCCCGGATCTGCCCGGGCCGAAAGAGGCTCAGGCCATTTTTCCCTCCGGCATAAAAGGTGCTCTTGTCTTTGCTGCTGATAAAGGCATTGGAGGTGAAGCTGTGGTTGAGCAGGCCCGTCTTTAAGGCCGTAGTTTTTAAACTGCCCGCTTTCGGGGCAGAAACGGGAAATACCGGCTTTGGTGGTTAACCACAGGTAGCCCTCTGGGCCCTCCTGAATGCCGGTGATGAAGCCGTCGGCCAGGCCTTGCGCTTCCAGATAGTGGGTAAAGGAATTGGTTTCCGGCTCAAACATCTCCAGGCCTCCGGCGGTGCCTACCCACATGCGCCCCTGGCTGTCTTCAAATAAGGCATTGATGGAATTGTTGGCCAGAGAGCCGGGAGACTGAAGGTCCTGCTGGTAGAGGATGAAGGCGTCCTTCTCCCGGTCGAAGAGGTGGAGCCCGTTTC
>CAYVVK010000008.1:20406-28161 GCA_964454855.1 uncultured Phaeodactylibacter sp.
CGTTTCGGGTGCCGGCCCATATCCGCCCATCGCGGGTTTGCAGGAGTGCCGTGGCGCGGGGGTGGTTCAGGCTGCCGGCCTTTTGCGGAGAATAGCGGTAATTCCTGAACCTGCCTTGTTCGATGGCCTCCTCGTTGGGCAAGGCCGACAGGCCGAGGGTGCTGGCAATCCATATTTCCTGCTCGGCCGTCTCCATGATGGCGGTAACGAAATTATCGGGCAAGGTAGTGGAGTCCGCCCGGTCATTAAGAAAGTATTGAAAGGACTTATCCGCCGGCCGGTAGAGGTTGGCCCCGCCGCCCCAGGTGCCTATCCAGATGTTGCCCTTGCTGTCGTGGAAAAACGCAGAAAGCTCCGGCGTATTCAGGCCGTTGGGAGGCTGTAGCCAGCCGGGGGCAGGCCGGAAGCGGTTGGTTTTGGGGTTGAAGATCTTCAGGCCATGCCTGCGGCCCCCCACCCAGATCTCTTCTTCACTGACTTCCAGCAGGGCATTGATATGGGGGTGGGGGATGCTGTTGGCGGCGCCGGGCCGGTAGTGGAAGTTGGTGAAATGGTTGCCTATGGTATTGAGGTGGAACAAGCCCACCCCGTGGGTGCCGAACCAGATATCTCCGGCGCGGTCTTCTATCGGGCGCAAGATCCAGTTGTGCATCGGGCTCATCGGTTCTGGCCCTTCCGGGAGAAAGTGGCTGGTTGGCTGGTAGTTTTCGTTTAAAACATACAAGCCCTTCCAGGACGAGGCAAGAAAACGTCCGGAAGGCGTAGGCCAGAAACCGTTCAATTCTTTCTCCTGAGCTATGGCAGTGGGGAGTTCGCTGGCGAGCTTTAGAGCGCCGTCCTCATAAAGGTAGAGTTCTTCGCTGGCCACCACCCAGTTTTTTTCCTGCTGCGGAGGGGCTATGGCACGGAGATTCAAGCCTGGGCCGCTATGGCTGTTTTTGACCAGAACCTGCTGGAAGGCTTCTTTTTGGGGGTCAAAGCGCATGAGGCCCATACCCCCGTAGCCAACCAGTAGTTCCCCGCCGGCAGTACTACTGAGGGTGGTTATGTGGTGAGAAGGCTCTTTGTCCCAGGGGCGAAAGTGGGTGGCCTGATGCCAGTAGGAATAGAAGCGCTGCTGGCTTTCTTCAAAACGGTTCAGGCCGTTGCTGGTGCCCACCCAGAGGGTGCCTGCCGGGCTTTCCAGCAGGGCATTGGCCTGGTTGTGGCTGAGGCTGCCGGGGTCTCCCGGCCGGTGCTGATAGCTTCGGAAAGACTCGGTGCGCGGGTCGAAGCAGTTGAGGCCGCCATCGGTGGCGATCCAGAGCCGTCCAGACTGGTCTTCCAACAGGGCATTTACATTGTTGTTGCTGATACTGGCCGGGTTTCCCGGCTCGTGTTTGTAAACCGTAAAGGTATAGCCATCGTAGCGGTTCAGCCCATTGCTGGTGCCCAACCACAGATAGCCCATTCTGCCCTGGAGGCAGGCATTGACGGTGTTATCAGAAAGCCCATGGCTGATGGTGAACTGCTCTACCGCGAACTTTTGGCGGCCTCCGGCTTCAGCGGAGTAAAAGGTGGACGTATACTCCTGAGCAGAAAGGGCCAAGGTGCCCAGTAGGAGTAAACTCATGGCCAGTGCAGCTTGAAAGCGGACAAAAGTACTCAGTATGGGCCAAAATATAGACATCAGGCAGCTATGATAGTTCTGCATTCAGGGTTTTCCATCTTTATTTCGCGGGGGGACAAAAGGTAACCTCTTTAAGAGGGAAAAGTGGCTGTGGTAAAGATACGAACAGAATTGCTAAATTTGCGTAAAAGAATCCAATACCTCTTGATATGTTACCCAAGATCATCCGCTGGATTGGCCTGAGGAAAAGAAACCCTTTCAAAGTCCGCAACTGGGACTGGAAGCGCGCCGTGCAGCTGGAGCGCTGGGCAAATGGACTGGAGCGCCTGGCCACCATCGCCATTAAGCTGGGGACGCTCTTCCTGATCGTCGTCCTTATCGTGCTGGTGCACCGCATCTTTCAGGACCAGGGCTTCGTCATCGATTCCTTCAGTGTGCCCGCTCATCTGGAGGAGGCGGGATATGATGGTGCAGTAGTGGCCCGCAAGGTGCAGGACGAGGTACTCCATCTGAAAGAACTGGGGACTACTTTAAAAGAAGACTCGCTGCAACTGACCGGCAACCAACAGCCGGAGCTCAACCTGGCCGTGATGGGCATTGGCGTGTCTCTGCATTCTGTGACTTATCACCTGCGGGATATGTTCGGCCGCCCCAACCACCTCATCCACGGGGAAGTGACCCGCCTGGGAGATGATTATACCCTCACCCTGCGCATGACGGGCTACCCCGCCCAGGATTGTTCTGTTACCGTCCGAAACGGTAATGAAAAGGCGGCTCTGGACTCCCTGATCCGGCAGGCTGCCGAGGCCGTCATTACCAATACCGACCCCTACCGCCTGGCGCTGGTCAAGCTCCGGCAGGGCCAACTGGAGGAGGCCATGGAACTGGCGCGGCACATTTTGCGCCGCCGCCCTCAGGAGGCGCATTGGGCCTATCTGGCCTGGGGCATCATCCTGGAGGAAAAGGGACAGTATGAGGAGGCCCTGGATAAGTTCCAAAAGGCGGCTAAGGCCAGGCCGGATTTCACGCTGGCCTACGTCCGGCAAAGCTATATCCTGCATAAGTTGGGACGCCCCGATGAAGGCATATCCGCCATGCGCCATGCGGTGGCCATCGAACCCGATAATGTAGGCCGCCTGAACAACCTGGCCTGGATGCTGCACAGCCAGAGGCGCTATGCGGAAGCAGACAGTATCTTTGAACGGATAACCGTACTCGAACCCGGAAAGGCAGATTCCTGGATCAACTGGGCAGACGGCAAGCTTTCCAGAGGAGAGCCCGAACAGGCCATTGCGCTCATCGATAAGGCGGAGAAAATGATCGGTGAAAATGCCCACGGCTATTTTGTTCGCGCCATGGGGGCCCTGGCCAAAGGAGACACGGCCAGCGCCCTGTCTACAGCTCATACGGCCTTCGAGATGGACCCCTCCATCCCCTACATCGGCGCAGGCCTGATCAGTGCCCATTTCGGCCTTGGCCACTATGAGCAGGCCACTCAGGTATTTCGCCGTATGGACAAAAGCAACAGAAAAGACGAAAAAGTGATCAGGTCTTATAACATGGCTGCCATGGCCTACAATATGCTGGGACAGCACGAGAAAGCGAAAAGAACGGCCCTGGAGGGCATCTCCATGGACGCCAACTACGCTGCGCTGTATTCTACGCTTGGCGAAACTTTCGCCTTTACGGGCCAGTTAGACAGCTTCTACCATTACCTGGGCGTATCCCTGGAAAGGGGAATGAACCCGGGGGCCATTGATGAAAAACTGCCGCCCTACGACCGCCTTGCACAAAGCCCGCACTTTAGGGCCTTCATGGAGCGGTATCGGCTTAGGGACTGAGGGTTCGTCTGAAGCACAGTGTGGCCTTTACAACAAACCGAAAGGCCCAATCCAACGAAAAACCTGTTTTTGCACGATGAATGGCCTACCCAGGCTCAGCGCTCAAGACAGGCAGAACGAATACGCAAATACACGAATAAACGAATGCACGAAATCTACTTCCACGTCGGCCTCGGCAAAGTAGCCTCCACCTACCTGCAATACAGCTTCTTCCCCAAGCTGAAGGGCATTCACTACATACAACGCACGCGCTACAAGCACGCACCGCACATCATAGAGCGCACCAACTACGACAGGTACCTCGTCTCCAGGGAGTTTGACCAGCAACTGGAAGAGGAGGTGAAGTGGTTCTCTTCTTTCTACCCGGAGGCCCGCCCCATCATCCTCTTCCGCCGCCACGACGGTTGGATCGCCTCCCAGTACCGGCGCTATGTCAAGAACGGCGGCTACCTGCCCTTTAATGAATTTTTTGATGTGGAAAACGACGAAGGCCTGTGGAAGATCCGGCACGCCACCTTCTACACCAACCTGGAGATCCTGGAGCGCCATTTTGAGCACCGCCCCCTGGTGCTCTTCCACGAAGAGCTGAAGGAGGATTCCTGGGCGTTTTTTGATAAGATCGCCAACTACTGTGGAGCCACTTACGACAGAGAGGATATTTCCCTTTCCGCTGTACATCGCTCCTACAATGAGAAGCAGCTGCGCATCATGCGCTCGGTGGCCCGCACCCTTTTCGGGGAAAAACCTCCTGAATTTTCCGGCCAGCCCATACTGCACTGGTTGCAGCGCCGCGGCCGCCTGCTGGCCTGCTACGCCATTCTGTACCCCGCCCTGCTGCTGCCCGAGGCCCTGGCCCCGGAGGAGGAGCTGACGCCCAAAGCGGAACTGAAAAAGATCAGGGCCTACTTTCAGGAGGACTGGGAGAAGTGTAAGGCCTACGCCGCGGCGCGATCATCCTGATCGCAAGTGCTTTTCAGATTTACCGGCGGCTTACAGGCTGAACCCGGGCATCCCTATGCTATGGTTCTCTCTCAGCCTCAACCTCTCTGTACGCTAACGCTACAGGGCAAGCAACCTCATCCTTTAAGCACCAGATGATTCACTGCTTACTCTTCATTTCCTCAAAATTCAGAATATCCATATACTCCCACTCCCGGTAGGCCAGCATATAGATGCCTTCCCGGGTGCCGAGTTCGATCAGCTCGTCCTCGAAACGCAGGGCGGCCAGGATGGGTACGAGCTTTAGTTTTTTGTATTCCGGGAAGAGCTTGCGGAAGCGGGGGAGCTGCTCGTTTTTGAATGCCAGCAGATTGTCTTTGTTGGGCCCGGATTTGGTTTGTACCAGATATACGGTCGTTTCGGTAACGGCAATGACGTCAAATTCCCCCCTGAGGCCTTTTTCTTTGCTCTTTCTGTTTCGGCTGATCCCGAAATCAATCACCTCCTCATCGAAGTATTTTTTCACGGCGGGCCGGACGGCAGGGGCTACAATATCTTCTACTAGGGTGCCCATTTTGTTGGCAAGAGCTCCCCACTCTTTGTTCATGGCTCGGCGGTCTTCTTGCATTTCATCTTTGAAGCCTCTCATTTCATCTTTGAAGTCCTTCATTTCATCTTTGAAGTCCTTCATTTCATCTTTGAAAATGAGCATCTCCCTTTCTAACCGATGCAGGGACCGGTTAGTCTGAATAATAAATTCGGCAAGGGCCGATTCGACGATGGACAATCTTTCTTCCACTTGTTGCATAATTAATGATTTTGTAAGATACGTTAATTTGGATGCAGAGTAAAGCAGTACTGGGGAAAACCTGTGCAGGCTTTCTGCAAAATGCATTGTACAGTTAGATTGGGAAGAGCTGATTGGTTGGTATCGTCTGGAGCGTTAGTAGCATAAATTTAACAAATCTTTTGTTTGAATCAAAATGTTTTTAAAACAGGTACTATGAAGATATGCGCCGCCCAAAACCGCCCCATCCCGGGGGATGTTCCAAGAAATATCGAAATCCACAAAAAAATGATTGAGCGAGCCGTTCTCATGGGCGCCGGCATGATCATCTTTCCCGAACTCTCCCTGACGGGATACGAACCAACACTGGCGGAAGCGCTGGCCACCCACCTGGAGGACCCCCGCTTTGACAATTTTCAGCAACTCAGCGATGCCGGGCAGATCGCCGTTGGAGCAGGCATGCCCGTCCGGGACGGCGGGGGAATCTGCATCAGCCTGCTCCTTTTTCAGCCGCATCAGCCCCGGCAGCAGTATGCAAAGCAGTATCTGCACCCGGATGAGGAGCCGTACTTCGTCAGGGGGGAGCCGGCGGCGGGTATTCTGGGTAATGCCCCCAAAACGGCCCTTGCCATCTGCTACGAACTATCCGTACCCGAACATGCGGAACGGGCCTATCGAAATGGAGCCGGGCTGTATGCGGCCAGCGTGGCCAAATCGGCGGAAGGCGTAGCAAAAGCCAGCGCACAACTGGCCGATATTGCCCGAATATACGCCATGCCCGTGCTGCTGGCCAACTGCCTGGGGCCCTGCGACGGCTTTGTCGGCGCGGGCAGGACAGCAGCCTGGGACAACAACGGGCAACTCCTGGCGCAACTCAATGATACCGACGAAGGCCTGCTGTTCTTCGATACCGATTCTCAGGAAATAATCACCGTAAGGCTGTGAGTAGGCGGGCAGATTATTTTTAGTATAAACCGGGCTGGGCTTAAGCCAGGGCGCGGTGGGGACACGAGGCTACCCGTCTAAGGTTGGATGCTTTTGAATGCCAGGCGGTTGTGAGAGCCCATGATCTTTCCGACTTCCGACTTTGTCCAGCCTTAGAAGGCTGGCCGGACACGAGCGTAGCGACTGATGAAATAAACCGCACCCTGGCCCAGCATCCCAGGTGGCGCGGGGAATGCGCCACCTGGATCTTTACCCTTTTTTTGGCTGGCGCAATACGAGCAGTTCTGAAATGAGAAGCTGGACGAGCTGGGGCCTTATCTGGACGGAGAAAATGATTAACAGGCCTATAATTAAAAGAATAACAAAAAAAATGATAAGAGCCATCACTGAAAAAGACGCCGATGCCTTCATTCGCATCCGCCGGGACAGCCTGCGCCTCGAGCCCCGCTCCTTCGGCGCCGATCCGGATGCGGAGATCGACAGGGAGGCCACTTTCCGCAACCTGCAGGCCAAAAACGAAGAAGACTTCGTCCTCGGATACTTTGATGAGGGCAAGCTCATAGGCCTGCTCGGCTTCATTCGCGAAAGCAAAAGAAAAAAACGTCACAAGGGCCGGATCTGGGGCTTTTTCGTCTATCCGGAATACCGCGGGAAAGGCATCGGCAGAGCCTTGTTTCAAGAGTGCCTGGACAGGGCATCGGCCATCGAGGGCCTGGAAAAAGTTATCCTGAGCGTTACCGCTGTCTCCGAACGGGCGCTTGCCTTTTACCAGAGTTTCGGCTTTAAAGAGTATGGCAGGGAAAAAGGCTCGATGAAGTGGGAAGGGGAGTGGCTGGAGGAGATCTTCATGGAAAAGCGGCTCTAAAAAAAGAACTCCCGGGGGCCTCATTGCTGAGCTCCCCGGGAGGGATACTTTAAAAGCATAACCTATATTCTACATTGTGATCTGGAAAATCTCTTTCTTCATTCTCGCGTTGTTGATGTAAAGATATGGCGGCAGCCTGGGCCGGGCGGAGACAGTTTTCGGATTTTACATACCCCCGGCTTGTTTTGGTTAATTGGGTTGATTATTGCCGCTTGGCGGCTGATTGATTGCTTATGAAGCGAGCCCTGCTCTACTTCATGGTGAGTTGACAAGTAGGCTGGTGTGATTTATACCTGCGGATCCGCAGATGAGCAGGCGCCGGGCCCTATTTGCCGAAGCCACTCTCCGAACTTTCTTTTGGCTGGAGTGGCGGCGCCATGGATATCCGGTCAAAACATACTTCATGGAAATTGTTGTACCGGCCGGTGGCGGCGGTCACGCCCCAGTACACTACATCGTTGCCGCGGAAGATGCCGTTGATGAGGTCGGCCTGGGCGGCGATCACCTCTTTCTGGTCGATCTCCACACTTAGGCGCTGGGCAGCGGGGTCCCATCGTACAGCCAGGGCGTGGCGGCGGCAGTCCTCGATGTTGGGAATGATATTGGGCCCGGCCAGGTCATTGAGGTGGCCTACGCGGCCATTGGCCATGATGGCGATGTGGTCTTCCGCCGGGTCGTTGAGGTGATAATTGAGCCAGGTATCGATCTCGATGCCCACCGAAGGCACCAGGCCGGCAAAGCCGATGCCTTCCCCGCGAAAGCCGGTGCG
>CAYVVK010000008.1:28171-29528 GCA_964454855.1 uncultured Phaeodactylibacter sp.
GGTCCTGGCAGCCCACCATGACGCTCAGCTCAATGGAAAAGGGCGCCGACAGGCTGATGGGGCGCCGGTACCAGATGGAGCCGGAGGAGTAGTCGCGCTCTTCCGTGAGGCGAAAACAGTCGTCTTCGGTGCGGTAGGTGTCCCCGCTCATGGTGAAGTCGTCTATGGCGGGGCGCTGGGTATGGCCGGCAGTGATAATTAAAAGTAAAACAACGGCAAGCAGGAGGCGGATCGGCGAAGTGCTCATGGCGCGAAGTATTGAGTGATTTGCTTACACTCAAACAGTTAGGGAGGGATTAGGTTCCGGAAGAGTAGTACCCTTTCTTCTTCAATCAGGAATATCCTATTTTAAAGGCTAAATCATAACCGCGCTGACTATGACACCCAAGCCCTTGCTCCTCATTCTATCACTAAAGTTCTGCCAGCTTCAGCCGGGCCTGTACCTCACCCCAGCTGGGGTTGGGGAAGGCGTTCAGCTGAACGGTATTGCCCGACACCTGCGGAACCGGTGCACTGAGGCGGTTGTTTCCACCGCTGTGGATGACGATGCTGCCGCCCTCGATGGCATCCGTGGCATCGGCATTGTCACCACCCTCCATCTGGTTGTCGTATACGACTTCATCCCCATTATCCTTATCCCAGATCTTGATGCGGAAGCGGTCGGGCCTGCCACCGCCGGCCAGGTCTCCGTCCATAGCGGTGAGCAGGAATCCGTAGTTGCCCTGCCGGTTGATCTGCCCCTCGCCTTTAAAGCGGGCGTGGTGCCCGGAGATCACCAGCCACTCGTAGGAGATACTCCGGAAATCAAGGTCACCGGCCTTGAACTTGAACTGGGTATTGCCGCTGGGCTGCGATTGGCCCCGACGGTATTTGGATACGAACCCAAAGGAAGCTTTGCCGGTAAGGGCAGGGTCGGGCACATAAGCGCCCTCCGGGGAATCGATCCAGCCTCCGCCGGTCACGAAGCCGGCAGTAGGGTCATAGATGACGACGTAGCGATATTCGGTTTGCTGGGTGTTGCCGTTATCGTCCGTCAGGCTGATCGTTACGACGTAGACCTCTGGCTGATCGTAAGTGTGGCTGCCGCTTACCGTTCCGTTGGCGACGGTGCCGCTACTGCTGCTGCCATCCCCCCATTCAATAGTAGCCGTATGCGGGCTGCCGCACTCATCGGTGAAAGGCACGCTGACACCGATGGTGCTTTCCACCGGCAGCGGGCCTACCGGGCCGGCCACTGTGCCGAATACCGGAGCTGTAGTATCCTCGATGGTAATGACCACCTCATCGGTAGCGGGCCCGGCCAGGCCGTCGTCTACCGTGAGGGTAATGGTGTGCACACCTACCGGAAGGCTGATCT
>CAYVVK010000009.1:0-6528 GCA_964454855.1 uncultured Phaeodactylibacter sp.
GCAGACCTGTATCGCGCCAGACTACATTCTGATACACAAAAGCCGGAAGCAGGAGTTTCTGGATAAACTAAAGGAAAGTATTGAAGCCTACTACGGCGAACAGCCAAAACAGTCGGACGACTACGCCCGAATGGTCAACCAAAAGCACTTCGAACGCTTGAAAGGCTATCTGGAAGATGCACGGAAAAAGGGCGCCACCATAGTAACCGGCGGACAGACGGACGATGCGGATAATTACATTGCCCCCACCATCGTAGCGGAAGTGAACCGGGATGCCCTCCTCATGCAGGAAGAGATCTTCGGCCCCATCCTTCCCGTTCTCGAATTCGACAGCCTGGGGGAAGCCGTCGACTTGATCAACTCCAGGGAAAAACCCTTATCTTTATACATCTTCAGCAAGAGCAAAAAAAACATCAGGCACCTCATCCGCAACACCCGGGCGGGCGGCACCTGCATCAATCATAACCTGATGCACTTCAGCCATCCCAACCTGCCCTTTGGCGGAGACAACAATTCCGGGATCGGAAAATCCCACGGCTGGTACGGCTTTGAGGCCTTTTCCAACGCCCGGGGCATCTACAAACAGCTGCTGCCCATCAGTTCGGGCGACCTGCTGCGCCCTCCCTACAGCAGATGGAAACAGCGCCTGGCCGCCTTTACCCTTAAATGGCTATAACCTATGCAGAAAACCGAAGTGCTGATCATCGGCGCCGGCCCGGCAGGGCTGGCCGCCGCCGGGTGCCTCCGCCGTCAGGGCATCCCCTTTGAGATCCTGGAACAAAGCCAACACGCAGGCAACAGCTGGCGGCAGCACTACGATCGCCTGCGCCTGCATACCGTCAACCAGCATTCTCATTTACCACACCTGCCCTTTCCCGATCATTACCCACAGTACGTTTCCCGGCAAATGCTGGTCGACTACTTCGAAGAGTACATGCAGCGGTTTGACATCCGGCCCCACTTCGGTGAAAAGGTGGAAAGCCTGGAGAAAGAGAACGGCTACTGGACGGCCCGTACCGCATCGGGAAAAACATTCGCCGCTCCGCATATCGTCATCGCCACCGGCCTCAACCGGGTGCCGAACCGCCCGAAATTCAAGGATGAAGAAGTTTTTGAGGGCGAGATCATCCACAGCCGGCAGTACAGGAACCCCAAACCTTTCCAGGATAAGCGCGTCATGGTCGTCGGCCTGGGCAATACCGGCGCCGAGATCGCCCTGGACCTCAGCGAACACGGCATCAAAACCTATCTCAGCGTGCGCGGGCCCGTCAATATCGTGCCGCGCGATTTCCTCGGTAACCCTACCCAGAAATCGGCCTTCCTGCTGGCCAAATTCCCCAACTGGCTGGGCGACTGGATCGGCGCCCAGGTGCAGAAGATCGCCTTCGGCGACCTTACGCCCTACGGCCTGCAAACTTCCGATGTGCCGCCGGCCCGCCAGCTGCGGGAGACCGGCAAAACCCCGGTGATCGACATCGGCACCGTCGGCCAGATCAAGGCCGGCCACATCAAGGTTAAACCGCCCATCCGCCGCTTCCTGTCCAGTGGCGTGGAGCTGGAAAATGGCGACCAGGTGGAACTGGACGCCGTCATCCTGGCCACCGGCTACCGCGCCCGGGTGAAGGATTTCCTGCCTTACACCGATAGGCTGCTCGACCAGTATGGCGTGCCGAAAAGCTGTATTGGGGAAGGGAAATACGAAGGGCTGTACTTTCTCGGTTTCGATAATTATAAGCCGGGGGGAGGGTTGGGCGTCATCCATGAAGATTCTAAGCCTATTGTGGCCCATATCGCGGCGCGATCGGAGGTGTTTAAAGATTAACTACGCCAGGCTAGGGGAAAACCCGGGCGCAGGGGAAAACTGCACCCGGATACAGCCCTACCGCTTCTGCTCATATTCCTCCAGAAAACGGTAGGGGTACAATTCCGGTGGAGCACTCACCCGGTTCAGCCACTGCTCCTCCTCTTCGTATACTTCCAGGCCGATGGCTCTGAGGTTCTCTTCGAGCTGCTCCATGGTGCGGGCGCCGATAATGACGCTGGTAACGGCAGGCCGGTGGCACACCCAGGCCAGGGCTACCTGAGCGTAAGTGGCGCCATGCTTTTCGGCAATTTCCCCCACCGCATCGATAATGTCCCAGTTCTGTTCGGTATTGCGGCGCTGCCAGGCCTCTTCGGTATGATCGGGATGGGTGCCGATGCGGCCGTCTTTTTCCGTGGGGCGTTCGCCGCGCTTGTACTTGCCGGAAAGAAAACCGCCGCCCAGGGGGCCCCAGGGCAGCAGGCCCAGGCCTTCTTCTTCGAACAGGCTCATGTATTCGTACTCGATGTCCCTTTTTACGAGGCTATATTGGTACTGCGCTGCCACAAAGCGTTCATAGCCATGGGCATCGCTGCTGCCCAGAGCCTTCATCAGGCGCCAGGCCATGAAGTTGGAAGCGCCGATGTAGCGCACCTTGCCGGCCCGCACCAGGTCGTCGAAGGCCCGCAGGGATTCCCCGATGGGCGTGGTGGTGTCCTGGCAGTGCATGTAGAGCAGGTCGATATAGTCCGTCTGCAGGCGGCGCAGGCTGTTCTCCACCGTCCGGATGATATTGTGGCGCGACAGGCCGCGCTCGTTGTACCCCTCTCCTTCCGGAAAATTCACTTTTGTAGCCAGAATGACGTCCTGCCGCTTGCCTTTCAGGGCCTCGCCGACAATTTCTTCCGCCCTTCCGGCATTATACACATTGGCGGTATCGAGGTGGTTGCCGCCGGCGTCCAGATATCTGTCGATGATCTTCTGGGCTTCTTTGGGTGAGGTGCCCTTGCTTCTTTCGTCACCAAAGGTCATGGTGCCCAGAGAAAGTTCGGTAATAAAGAGGCCGGAACGGCCGAGTTGGCGGTATTGCATGGAATGAACGTTTTTAAGTGCCTGGATAAGCTATTATCGCTTCGTTAACGGGGCTTGAGGAGCGTTGTGCTCCGGCGTTCGAGTCGATTGTTAAATTGTTATATTGTCAGTGCCCGGGGCGTTTATTTCACCTATACTGCTTCGGGTGCAAAGTCCGGGGGATGCTTTATTCCGGGCGTTCGAGCCGGTTGTTAAATTGTTTCCCTAAGGCATTCAATAATATTCACGCCCAAGGCGTAACTATTCAGCATAGGTGTTAAATTAACATGATGCTGAATAGTTATCCCAAAGCTAAAATATGAAAAATTTTGCTACTCTTTTTGCCTTCTTCCTGTCCGCGCTACCTCTGCTTACGCAAACGGCCGAGAACTGCCCGGGCATAGAATGGGAAAGAAGCTACGGCGGCACGCTGGATGAGCGCATCGGCCACGCCATTCCCACCCGGGACAGTGGTTTTATCCTCTCCGGTTCGTCGCGCTCTTCTGATGTGCACCTTACGGAAAACAAAGGCGGTGCCGACGCCGCCATGATAAAGATAAATGCCGCAGGCGAAGTCCTTTGGAGCAAAACCTACGGCGGCCCGGGAGATGATGAGATCAGAGCTATGGCGCCTGCAGTGAATGAAGGGTATTTCTTCTGCGGCCAATCCGGCGAGGCCGGCGGGGATATAAGCAGCAATGCCGGAGCCCTGGATGCCTGGGTGGGAAAAGTAGATGAAGAAGGAAGCCTGGCATGGCAATACAGTTTCGGTACTCCTCAAAATGATTTTGCCCACTCTTTACAGCCCACCGAAGATGGGGGATGCCTCGTAGTTGCTGTCATCAGTAGCAGCCAGCCCCTGCAACTTTCTCGCTTTAGCGCCTCGGGAGAGTTGGTGTGGTCCGGCAACTACAATCATATATGGCGTTTCTCCCCTTTGGAAAAATCGAAAGACGGGAATTTCTACCTGTCCACGGGCGATTTCATTGTGAAGATGAACCCGGACGGCCTTTTTATTGACAGCATACCGCTGCCTTCCCCGTTCTTTCCCATCAGTATAGAAGAAAAGCAGGATGGCCAGGCCGTCCTGGTGGGCTTAACTGTTCTTAACCCGAGCGTGAAAGCCATGCGGATCGATGGTGCGGGGCAGGCCATATGGGAACAACGATTCAATCTCGGGGAATTTCAGGAGCCTATAGATGTCTTGCATGAAAAAAGCGGCCAGATACAGATCCTCAGCCGCCTGCAGAACAGCGGGCCTCCTGAAACTTCCGAAGATTACTGCCTGAGCCAGCTCGACTCCACCGGCCAGGTACTGCAACACCGCATCTTTGGCGGCACCCTGGGAGATGCCCCCCGCTCCCTGCTGCCCACCATCGATGGCGGCCTGTTGCTCTCCGGCGAATCCCAGTCTGCGGACGGCGACATCTCCAGCCCCATCGGCGCCTGGGACTTCTGGGTAGTTAAACTAAATAAACCCACCCCTTTTTCCCTACCCGCCGATACTACCTATTGCGAGAACCCTCCCCTGCAGCTGTCCATTCCCGCCCAGCCTTCTTTTGTGGATATTCAGTGGAGTGACGGCAGCCGGGATAGCACCATCCGCATCAACGAGCCGGGCCAATATTGGGTGGAAGCTTCCGTAGGCGATTGCCGCCTCAGAGACACCACCGATGTACGCCTGCCCCTCCTCGAATGGGAAGGCTTGCCGGCAGATACCAGCCTCTGCGAAGACGAAACCTACCTGCTCGACGCCAGCCTGGAAGGCGCCGGCCTCTACCTCTGGCAGGACGGCAGCAATGAACCTGTCTTTGAAGTCATTAAACCGGACCGATACCTGGTGAAGGTGGTCATAGACGAATGCACCCTCACCGATTCAGTTACAGTGCGCTGGTGCGAGCCTTGTGTAGCCCTCCCCAATGCCTTCACGCCAAATGGAGACGGGATCAATGACTTTTTTGCCCCCATTACCCAATGCCCGATACCGGACTACCAGTTCCGGGTGTTTAACCGCTGGGGAGAACAAGTTTTCGAAAGCAATAGCCCGGATATTCCCTGGGACGGCATCCACAAGGGAAAGCCGGCCCCGGCAGAGGTGTACTTTTACCAGCTGGCCTACCGCCCGTTTTCAGGAGAGCCGGTGGAGATGCGGCGGGGAGATGTGGTGTTGTTGCGGTAGGATCGAATGGAACACGGACGACACGGAAATCGTGAAGCCGCCGTATCCGTGCCTGTCCGAGTAATCCGTGTCGTCCGTGTTCCATTCATTCGGTAAGGCGGGGCGGAACGTCAAAATCCTGGCCGGGGAAGTTGATGTTTGGTTGAGCTAAAGGGGAGGCTAGTTTTGATTCTTGATTTTACGAAAGCATGGCTCACACCCAAAAACCGGTGATATGGCCCTACGATTTTTACCCGCCCAGCTCGCCGATGCCGCCGATTTGACCGCCATCGCCCACCGCTCGAAACAGCACTGGGGGTATCCGGATGAGTGGATGAAAATGTGGGCGGAGGAACTGGAGATCCGGCCCGCCTTTATAGAAAAGGAAACCGTCATCAAGGCGATGCTGCAGGAGGAGGCCATCGGTTTTTACGCCCTGCAGCCGCACGCTACTTATGAAGGCACGGACCTGGCCCACTTCTGGCTGCTGCCGGAGTACATCGGTAAAGGCCATGGCGGGCCGATGTTTGCACACGTGCTGGAAACAGCCAGGGCCGGTGGGGAGGAGCGGCTTATTGTGGAATCCGACCCTTATGCCAGTGGCTTTTACGAAAAAATGGGCGGGCGGAAGATCGGCGAGTTGGAGAGCAGCATTCCCGGGCGGGCGCTGCCGGTGTATGAGTTTGTGGTAAAGAAATGATGGCCAGCCTTCTAAGGCTGGACAAAGTCGGAAGTCGGAAAGCGGGAGCCGGAAAGATCATGGGCTCTCACAACCGCCTGGCATTCAAAAGCGTCCAACCTTAGACGGGTAGCCGAAATGATGCTATTGTTGAATATTTCTCGTTCTGCCCCTCGGTCCCCTAAAGGGGATGGAACGAGAAATATTCAACAGCAACAAAAATACCTACCGAAATGGGTTTTCCTCCACCTTCAAGGCCTCAAACACCACCGGCGCCTCATCATTGCGCGCCACGATCAGCAGCAGGCGGCCATCCGCCCGTTGGAGGGGGGCAATCGCCCTGCCCTGGCCGGGTACCACAAAACCACTCTCGGCGGGTTCTGTGGCTTCAAAGCCACCTTGCCCTGTACCCAGCAGAAAAAGGCCGTAGGAGGCATCATAGCGGCCAAAGCTCGGCCTTACCCCATGCCAGTTGCCCACGCCCAGGATGTCCTGTTGGCCGTCGCTGTTGAAATCGCCGGCAGTGAGGCTAAACAGCGGGGAGAACTGCGCGCGCATGGGCAGTTCGTGCAGTTCAAATTGGCCGCCGCCCTTATTTTCCGCCCAGCAGGAGGCAAGTGTAAAGGCCTTACGGTGTACAGCCCCTTCCCGCATTTCGGGAGGGAATACCTCCTCGAAGGTGCTCTCCGCGAAGGGGCGATAATCCGGGAAGCGTTCTTTGAGAGATATAAGCTGCTGGGCCAGCTCATCCCTGCTGGCGTAAGTATAGCGTTTTCCCTGTTTGTAGTAGGTGAGGATGGGGTCGACGGCGCCGTTATT
>CAYVVK010000009.1:6538-18296 GCA_964454855.1 uncultured Phaeodactylibacter sp.
ATTGTCAAAATCCTTGACGAAGAGCTCCACCGGTTCTTCCGGAGAGGCCTTGATATCGGCATTCAGGCCGAGGTTGCCCAGCAGCAGGTCCTCATCGCCGTCGCCGTCGAGGTCGGCGGCATACAGGCCGTTCCACCAGCCGTTGGACTGGGCGAGCTCCGACATCGTCCAGCCTCCTTCTCCCAGGGAAAAAACCGTAAGAGGCATCCACTCCCCCACTACCGCCAGCCATTGGGATTCCCCCTCGGAAATCAGGCGCGCATCGGTTACCATGCCGAGCTCCACCAGTTGGGGTGCTACTTCCATGGTGACATCGGTGAATTTCCCCCTGCCGTTGTTCTGCAGCAGGTAGCTGCGCGGCGGCATCCCGTAGCTACCTGGCACCGAGCGGCTGCCGATGAACAGATCCACGGCGCCGTCGCCGTCAGTGTCCAGCGGTACTACACAAGCGCCGTTGGTAGCAATAGGCGGCAGTGCATCCACGGCCAGCTCAAAGCGGCCCTGCCCCAGGTTGAGGTAGAGGCGGTCCTGCAGCCCGGTACTCCGCCCGGCCTGGCCGCCGCCACTCACCACGTACAAGTCTGGAAGGCCATCGCCATTGGCGTCGAAGAAGGCGGCGTCTACATCCTCGTGTAGCTCTCCGCCGGCAAGGCCCGGGGAAGTAGAAGGCTGGAAGCGGCCATCGCTACCCTGCGAATACAACTGCCCGGCCTGGCCGTAAGCGCCTCCGATGTAGAAGTCCGCCAGGCCGTCATCATTGACATCCGCCACCGCCAGGCAGGGCCCCTGGGCAGACAGTTGATGGGGCAGTAGTTCTTCCTGGCTAAAATCGTTAAAGGGGTCTTCCCGGTGCCGGAAGCCAATGCCCACCCGGCCGCTGATATCAATGAAGAGCGGCTTCAGCTGAGGCCCGACTGATGCCGGCACTCCTTCTGATGCCTGCCTGATCTCCAATGTTTGATCCGCATTCACTTCGAGTAGCAACTGCCGGCTGCCATCCGGCCAGCGCACCTCGATCGAATCCACCTTTGCGGCTTCCCCCAGGCCAAAGGTAAGGATGGGCTCCACCGAAGACTGAAAGCCACGGCTGGCATACAATTCCTGCGTCTGTGTACGCCCCGGCAGGTATACCTTCACCCGGCTGCCGATGCCGTAGGTGTTTTCTCCCTTTGCCCGCAGGCGCAGGCGCAGGTAATGGCGGCCGGCCTGCTCCTGCACGCGGCTTTCGAAGACGATGGCCTCGGCATTCAGGTTGTTGGTGACAAGGTCGAGGTCGCCGTCCTGGTCCAGGTCGGCGTAGGCGGCGGCATTGGTGCAGCCGGCATAGTCCAGCCCCCAGGCCTGGCTGTTCTCCTCGAAGGTGAGGTTCTGCATATTGCGATAAACGTAATTCGGCATTTGCCCCGGCGGCATACGGCTGGCCAGTTCCAGGCCGGAAGCTTCCTGCTGGATCTGCTGGCTCGAGGTAAACTTCAGATAGTCCAGGTCGTTGGGGCGGCGCCAGATGCCGTTGGAGATGAAAATATCCTTCCAGCCATCATGGTCAAGGTCGATGATCAGAGGTGCCCAGCTCCAGTCGGTAGAGGAAATGCCCGCCAGCTGGCCGATCTCCGAAAAGCGGGTTTGCCCTTGTAGTTGGCCCTGATTGAGCTGCAACATGTTGCGGTGAAACTGATAGTGATAGCCGAATTTAAGTTTAAACTGGTAGATGTTGAAAGGGTCGGCGCCGACGGAGGATTTGAGGATGTTTTCCTCCTCCGGCTTCATGTCCAGGGAGAGGATGTCGGTACGGCCGTCGTTGTTGAAGTCGGCGATATCGCTGCCCATGGAAAAGGTGCTGGTATGGCCCAGCGATTCGGTGGTGGCGTCGCGGAAGGTGCCGTCCTGCTGGTTGATATAGAGGTAGTCATTCTCATGAAAATCATTGGACACGTAGAGGTCTGGCCAGCCATCGTCATTGATGTCGCTCACGGCGATGCCCAGGCCGTAGCCCACCCGGCTGCTGTAGATGCCTGCCTCCCTGGTGACGTCTGTAAATCCGCTCCCCTCCCCTTCCGGCGGCGGCACTCCATCGTTGCGGTACAGCCGGTCGCCGGCCATTTCATCGGGCCGGTTGCGGATGGAAGCCTCTGCATAGTTTTCGGCGGAGTGCACAGAATGGTTCAGCAGGTAGAGGTCGAGGTCGCCATCGCGGTCATAATCGAAGAAGGCGGCCTGATTGGAAAAGCCCACAAAATCCAGGCCGTAGTCTTCAGCAGCTTCCAGGAAGGTGCCGTCCTGCTGGTTGATGTATAGCTCATTGCGGCCGCGGCGGTCTTTGTAGTTGCCTACCTGGCAGACGTAAATATCGAGCCAGCCGTCGCCGTTTACATCCGCCATGGTGACGCCGGTTTTCCAGTTGCCTTTGCCGGCCACAAAGGCCTGCCTGGTGATGTCCTCAAATTCCAGCTTGCCCTTGTTGAGGTAGAGCCGGTTGGGTTGCATATTAGCGGTAAAGTAAATGTCGGGCAGGCCGTCGTTGTTGATGTCCCCCAGCGCTACTCCCCCACCGTTGTAGAAATAGAGGTACTGAATGATGTTCCAGTCTTCGGCCTCCTTCAGCTCATTGGCGAAGGTGATATTGGTTTTTTCGGCGGGCAGAGCGCGGAAGAGGGTATAGAGCGGCTCCTCTTCCTGTTGGGGGCGGCAGGAAGAAAGGAGTATGACAATTAGAGCGAAGGCCAGGAATCGGGGCATAGCTAAAATTTAAAATGCGATAGTCTCTGAACGCAAACCGTAGTATACACACTGCTTTGCCCGCGGAGCGTAAAAAGCTTTACCTCCGGGCCTTCGGTGGGCAGCCTGCTACCTGGCACTGCCTGCGCCGGCGGGTGCCCTCGTGCTTTACAGGGGTTTCATTGTTTCCGTCCAGGCACTAGCGGCTGCCAAGCAGCTGGCCGACTATGAAATCCCCCACCTGTTGGCCCTGAGTAACTCCATCTTCAATGGCCGGCCGGTAATGGATCCCGCCGTACAAACGGCTGACGGCGGCCTCCCGGGAGGCTTCCATGAAGGAATTAAAATGCCGCTCGGGCAGCCCGTAATCTACCTCCACCACATCTAAGAATTCGAAATTATCTCCCAAAAGTTCGGTCAGCATGACGGCTGCAGCGGTAGATATTACGCTATGGCCGCTGGTATGCTCGGGAAAAGGAGGGGTCTGGAGAACGGGCAGCCAGTCTGGGTCGATGGCCTCATTGATCACGGTCTCCGGGCGGATCAGGGCGCTCCTGTACTTTTCATCCCAGCAACTGATGAAGGCATCAAAGAGGGTAATGCTTACCAGGGAATGGATCTTCACCGTCTCCATTATATCGGCATCTGCCTTACGGCAGGCCACACCGGCGATGCCCATCCAGTGGCCTCCGGGCGTGATCTTTTTAGTGGCGAACATCACGTGCCCCGTCTGATGCATCACATAGGGGTTGCAATCCCAGAAACTGGCAATGAGGCGTTGTTCTTCATCCAGCTTATTACCCACTTCGTATACCTCTTTTGCCAATTGATAAAAGGCAGACCCTTCCGTCAGGTCAAAGGCGGGCGGCGGAGCAGGCCTGAACTGGCCCGCGGAATCGATCACCAGTGTCCGGATCTTGTTCCAGTGGGGTTCGATGCCCTCCATGTAGGCCGGAGGAGTAGGTTTCCAGCGCGAAGGGTCTTCCGTGACGGAAAACTTAGGCATGGCCCGGGTCTGGTCGTAATTATCCTCTTTGGCCCAGGCCAGTATATGCTGCCTTACCTGTGAGGCATAATTTTTTGACGCCTTTATCATCCGGGGGGCTACCCCCCAGGCGTTTACCAGCGAATCCACCTCATCCTGCCAGGCCGTCATTTTTTCTTCCGAAAAAATGAGCTGCTTTCCCACTTCGTTGAAGGCGTAAATGGCCGCCAGCTCAAAACTGACCTGGGCGGTATCCACCTCAACGTTCAGGGGTGTCAATTCGCTCAGGCGATTGGCGAAGCTCTCGTTGTCCGGATAGGCCGGACTGATCGCCTCATAGGCCGCAATGCAGGGGTACACATACACCCGGCTGGCTACCGGGGGCGAAAAAATATCGTGAACCTGAATATCCGTCAGATTTTCCACCGACCGTAAAAACAGCTCACTTTGCTGTATGTTTTCGCGAATTTCCGCCCGCCCGAGGTAGTCTTTCTGACAACTGATACCTGATAAAGAGAGTAAGGTTAACCACAAAGCAATTCTTCTCATCTCAAATCATTTTTAAGTGATAACCAATCCACCAGATAGGGATAGCCATTATTGGTGATAATGAGCCCACTTCCATTTTCCAGCCGGATAATAGCCCGGCCATTGATCCCGGCCGGAAGGCCGAGCCAGCTATCCTCCGTAAAAGTTTGCCTGGCCGCATCATACCCGGACAGCATACCGGCTTTGGCAGACATGGCATTGGCCCGGACGGCGGCCAGTTCCTGGTTGCCACCAATATAATAGATCTTACCTTGCTCTGCATCCAGAAAAAAGTCCTGAATATCGACCATCTGCAAGCGGCCAGGAAGAGGAACGGCAGTATAGCGGCCATCCTGAGAAAGGAAAAGCATGGAGCGCAGCTCGTTCACCTCTTTAGTCTCCACCAGTTGGCTTTCGCCCTCAGGCAGCAGCTCTGCGAAAGAACCGGCCCGCGAGAAATCCTCATAGGCCACAAAATTTTTTTTTAGCCCCGGCAGCTGGGAAACGAATTTGTCCTTCGAGCCCAGAGGTACGTAGCGGTCAAAATAGTGGAAGAAGATGATGGGATCAACCGCCCCGTTATCATCGAAATCCCCCAGGTAAAGCTTCACCGGATGCTTGGTATCCGCGGTGAATAAGGTGTTGGTGCCCAGGTTGCCGGCCAGGATATCGAGCTGCCCGTCCTCGTTCAGGTCTGCAAACTCAAGGGTATTCCAAAAGCCGGCCAGCTTCGGGAATCCTTCCTCATCGGGTAAAAACTCCAGTTGCCCGCTGCCGTCATTTTCGAGGATGGCCACGGGCATCCAGTCGCCACAAAGGATGAGGTCCAGGTCTTCATCGGCATCAAAATCCACCCAGCGGGCGTCGGTGACCATGCCGAAGCGGTGCTTGTAGGCAATATCCACGCCCAGGCCTCCCTGATTGGTTAGCAGAAAACTGTAGGGCGACAAACCGTAAAAGCCCGGGATGGAACGCGCACCCACAAAAATATCCTCGTAACCGTCCTGGTTGTAATCAGCCACCGCCACGACACTGCCATTGGTATGGGGCAGGGATAAGGGGATGCGCTGGAAATCCATTCCGCCATTATTCAGATAGATCCGGTCTTCAAGCACCTTATCCAGTTCCCGGGCAATACTCCCTCCGCTGACGATGTAGATATCCTTGTCTCCATCCCCGTCAAAGTCAATGGTGGCGGCGCTGACGTCCTCATAACGGGCATCTTTCGTGAAGTCACCGACCGGCAGGTTGTCAAACGAGCCATCGTTCTTTCCCTTCAGGAGCCGGGTAGCCTGGCCGTGGGCGCCGCCGATCAGCAGATCCTTTATTCCGTCGCCATCCAGGTCTTCGTAGAGTACGGCGGGGCCTTCGCGCGAGAGCTTTTCGGGGATCAGTTTTTCTTTCTCATCATCGTTGAAGTTATTCTCCACATGCCGGAGAGGCAGGAGGTTGAAACTTTTAGCGCCGACAACTGCCGGGGCCGGTGCGATGGCCCGGCCGGCATCGGCCCTGGTGATATCCAAATGGGTATTGGCCTGTACGGATGGGAGCACCTGCCGGGCCTGGCCCGGCCAGATGACAACCAGAGAGTCCACCCGGCTTGCGGTTCCCAGCCCGAAGTGCAGGCGGTGGGAAGAGGAAGACTGATAGCCCTTCACCGGCTGCAGTTCCTGGTAGAGTGTTTTTCCCTCCAGGTAGGCGTACACCTTGGCGCCGAGAGTTGTGGCTCCCGCAGGGTCGTACAGGGCCACCGTCAGGTAGTTGCCCGCCGGCAGGCCCGGCTTGTACCTGAGGATGGTGGCCGGTTCATTGATGTTGTTGACAACGACCTCCAGATAGCCGTCCCGGTCCAGGTCGGCGAATGCGGCGCCATTGGAAAAGGAGGGAGCCCCCACCTGTGATTCCGCCAGCCCGGTAAACACCAGCTCATCCGTCTGGCGGAAGAGGATATTACGGAGCTTTTGGGAAGGCAGTTTCTCGATGAGCTTCCTGGTTCGCTCCGGGTCATCTTCCGCATACTGGGAGATGACTTCGCTGTTCAGGAAATTGATATAGTCCAGGTCGTTGGGCCGCCTGACGATCCCGTTGGCCACGAAAATATCCTTCCGGCCATTGTTATCGAAATCCTGCAGGAGTGCCGCCCAGCTCCAGTCGGTGGCAAAAGTCCGGGTTTTGAGGGCGATATCGACAAATTGCCCCAGGCCGGTGTTGAGCTGCAGGTGGTTGCGGGCAAACTGTTCTTCAAAGCCCAGGTCCGCCTTGATCCTTTTGAGCTGGTCAGTGTCCTCACCACCGGATTTCAGATAGATATCCTCCGCAAAGGGAAGCATATCGGTGCTGTAAATATCGGGCAGCAGGTCATTGTTGAGGTCCGCGATGTCGACGCCCATGCTGAACTGCGT
Organism: uncultured Phaeodactylibacter sp.; assembly: GCA_964454855.1. Taxonomy (GTDB): domain Bacteria; phylum Bacteroidota; class Bacteroidia; order Chitinophagales; family Saprospiraceae; genus CAYVVK01. The sequence continues at coordinate 13,169 of CAYVVK010000009.1, forward strand.
GGTGTGGTCTGTCCAGGCCGCGACGGCTTCGGTAAATGTCTTGTCTCCGTTGTTGAAGTAGAGGTAATCGTTTTCGTGGAAATCATTACCCACGTAGATATCCGTCCAGCCATCCCCGTTCAGGTCGGCGCAGGATACCGCCAGGCCATACCCGAGCGGGCTGCTGTAAATACCGGCCTGGGCAGTAACATCCACAAAGGCCTGCTCTTCCTCATTCAGGCGGTTCTCAAAAAAACGGTCGCCGGCGAAGGGGTCCTGCTGCTGCCTCTTTTTAATGTCCCCATAGCTTCTGACGGAATGGACGTTATGATTGAGCAGGTAGATGTCGAGGTCGCCGTCTTTGTCGTAGTCCAGAAAGCAGGCCTGGGTGGAGAAGCCCTGAAAATCCAGCCCCATCCGGGCGGACATTTCGCGGAAAGTACCGTCCTGCTGGTTGATATAAACCAGATTGTGTGCAGGCGGCATCATCCCTACTCCCACCTTGCAGACGTGAATGTCGAGATAGCCGTCGTTGTTGAGGTCCGCCATGGCCACACCGGAAGACCAGGAATCGTCCTGGGCGATGTTCGCCTGCCGGCTGATATCCTCGAACTTCAGATCGCCTTTATTCAGGTATAATTTGTCGGGGCCCTGGTTCGCGGTGAAATAGATGTCTTCCAGCCCGTCATTATCGATGTCGCCGACCGCCACGCCCCCGCCATTGTAGTAGTAGAGGTATTCGATGATATTCAGTTGCGGGGTTTCCGTAAGGGTATTGGCAAAGCCGATACCGGTTTGCCCGGCCGTGAGGCTAAGCATAGCGCCCACAGGGGCAGGGGGTTCCTTTTGGCAGGCAGACAAAAGGAGAAAAGCCAGCGAAAATATAAAGTATGTAAAAAATGGCCTATTCATAATTGATTTTGTAAGCCACGACCTCATCATCGTTTCTGAAGACATAGATCGTTCCTTCAATAAATTTTATGTCCCGTATCTCTCCGGATACCGAGAATCCCAGCGCTACCGACCGATCCGTGAAGTTCCCCTGGCCATCGTTGGCCAGGTAGTGGCCAAAGGAGGCGTCGTATATACCCACTTCGGGCTGCACCTTGTACAGGTTACCGCCCAGAAGCAGGTCCAGGCCCTGGCTCTGATCCGCATCAAGGGAAGTGATGGCGTAAATTGGGCTGAACTGCACGGAGAGTGGAAGCAGCTGCTTCTCAAACTGCCCGTTCCCCAGGTTTTTGATCAGGACGGAGTTCAGTTCATTCACTTCCAGCACGGAGGCCTGGCTCAGCTGAGCTTCATCAAAGATCTGGGCCATATCCGCATCCTTGAAAGACTGGAAATCGGGGTATTTCTTCTTCAGGTAGCGCAGCTGATGGGTGAGGTTGTGCCGCAGGGCGTAGGGGTAGTCCTTCCCATTATCCGCATTAAAGGTCAAAATGCTTTCGGGAAAACCATTTTGGTCAAAGTCATTGTAATACAAGCGCAGCGGGTGCTCAGGGCTGCCTTCAAAGCGGGTGTTGGTTCCCAGGTTGCCGATCAGCAGGTCCTGGTCCTGGTCGCCATCCACATCACAGAGGTGGAGGACGTTCCACCAACCGGCGTTGGCGAAGGGCAGGTTTACCCGTGCCAGCTTTCCGCCTTCATTGAGGAGAATATGGACTTCCATGAACTCGCCGACGGCCACCAGGTCGGGCCGCTGATCGCCGTTGAGGTCGCTCCACTGCGCATCCGTGATCATGCCAATGTCCGTCAGGCCGGGATAATAGCCGGCAGTGACGTCCCGGAAGTTGCCCTTACCGTCATTCTCCAGAATGTAGCCCGAGCACTTCGCCCCGTACTTTCCGATCTTGATCCTTTCGCCGACGAAAAGGTCCAGGTCTCCATCGCCGTCGATATCTTCAGAATCCACGGCCAGGGTGCTCAGCTTCTGTTCATTGGGAAATATCTGCTGAGGGTTGGTAAAATTCCCCTTTCCGTCATTAAACAGCAAATGGTCGTGCAACAGAGGCGAATATTCGGTGATCTCCACGCCTCCGCTGGCCAGGTAAAGATCCAGGTCCCCATCCTGGTCGGCGTCGAAGAGGTGGGCGGCCACATGTTCCGCATCAGAGGAAATGGCGTTTATTTCCCGGGGTTCGAAAGTGCCGTCCGCCATTCCCAGCTGAAGGAAACAACTCATGCCCTTGGGGCCGGGAATAACCAGGTCGGTGAGGCCGTCGCCGTTGACATCGCCGGCGGCCACCCTGGGGCCTTCGTTGCTGTGCCCGTGGTAAACCAGGCGCTCGCGGTTGAAATCGATGTAGGTATTTTCCTGGTGCCGGTAGCCGAGGCCGGAAGGCACTCTTTGAAAGAGCGGTGATGCGGCATCGTTAGCCTCTGCTTCGGATACCGTTTGAGCCGTGGAAGCTTCCAGGGAGAGTGTCTGATTGGCCGGCATATCGGCCAGGCTGGTGACTTTCCCGTCCGGCCAGGTGACTTCGATGTCAACCCGTTCGGCTTCGCCCAGCCCGATGACAAGGGCCGGATCCATGCTGGATTGAAAGCCCCGGGTGGGTTGGTTTTCCACTGTCCATGACTGCGGGCCGGCGCTCACTTTTACCTTGCTGCCGATGGCGAAGGTATTGGCGCCCTGCCCTACCAGTTTGAGCTTGATGTAATTGCCCTTCGCCCGCCGGTTTTCGTAGACAAAGCAGGGCATGTTGACGTTATTGACCACCAGGTCCAGGTCGCCGTCATTGTCCAGGTCGCCGTAGGCTGCCCCGTTGGAGAAACTGGGGTCCAGCAAGCCGCTGTCGGTATATTTCACAAACTCCAGGTTTCCCTTGTTCTTATAGGCGTGATTGGGCACCTTATTGGAAGGGATGATGTCGATGAGCTCTTTGTAATCCACTCCCTGGTCGGAAATGATGGACTGTATCACCGACTCATTGGCGATGTACTGCAGGTAATCCTGGTCGGTGAGGTCCTTGTAAATGCCATTGGCGATAAAGAGGTCTTTATGGCCGTCGTTGTCCATATCAAAAAAGAGCGCGCCCCAGCTCCAGTCCGAAGCTTCAATACCCGCCAGGCGGCCCACTTCGCTGAACGCATTATCTCCCCGGTTGAGGTGCAGGACATTTCGGGTGAACTGATGGTGGTAGCCATTTTTCACATTATACTGGTATTTGTCCCAGTCCTCGAAGGTGGTCACTGTCTTGAGGCGCTGGTAGTCCGAGGGCAGCATTTCAGTCACGAAAATATCCTGGTAGCCATCGTTGTTGACATCCGCCATATCGGCGCCCATGGAGGCCCCACTGATGGAGCGCATCTGGTTGGCCAGGTCTTCCCGGAAGGTGCCGTCCTGCTGATTGATGTAGAGGTAATCGCGTTCGAAGAAGTCGTTGGACACGAAAATGTCCTCCCAGTTGTCGTTATTGACATCGCCGATGGTAACGCCCAGGCCGAAGCCGATGACACTGCCGTAGATGCCGGCTTCTTCGCTGACGTCCACAAAGCTGCCGCCCTGATTTTGCATGAGCTTGTCTCCTCCGAGTTCATCGCGCACGGGCCGCTCGTTCTTTCGCAAATTGAAGCTTCCTATGGCCTGGAAGGAGTTATTAAGGATGTACACGTCCAGGTCACCGTCCTTGTCATAATCGAAAAAGCTGGCGTGGGTGGAGAAGCCCCGGTCATTGAGGTTGTATTCGGCAGCCTGCTCTATGAATTTGAGATTGCCCTGGTTGATGTAGAGTTCGTTTTCCTTATTGTCGCCGGCCACGTCGCCGGAGTTGCAGACGTAGATATCCAGCAGGCCGTCGGCGTTGACATCGGCCATCGTCACTCCGGTGGACCAGGCGCGCCCGCCTCCTACACCGGCCGGTTCGGTGATGTCTTCAAACCGCCAGTTGCCTTTATTGAGAAAAAGCCGGTTGGGGCCCTGGTTAGCGGTCAGGAACACATCCGCCAGGCCATCGTTATTGACGTCACCGATGGCCACTCCGCCGCCATTGTAGAAGTTGCGGTATTTATACACATTGAAATCGCTGCTGTATGTCAGGCTGTTGCTAAACTCGATGCCAATGGCCTGGTTATCTTTCAATTCGAACAGATCCCCCTCCGCTGGTGGTTCCCCCGTATCGTTACAAGCCAGCAGCACACTCAGGGCCACTAAAATGACTATTCTCTTTTCCATTCTTTGTTCAGCTTATAGTGTAAATCCTCGATCTTAACGACCACGTCCTTGGCATTTTTCGGATACATCAGGATCTGCCGGTTACCGTCGATCTTCACCAGAGCGGGATCATCCAGGCTCTCAATATCAATTTCGATGAAACCGTTTCCCGGGTATCCGCGGAGATATTCCTCGCGAAGATGAAGCAGCAGGCTGTCCGATTGCCGGCTGGGATTCCAGGGCGCCCAGTTGAGATAGGAATAGGTGATCTCCATACCCTGCATAATGTCATTTTCATCAAAGATACCATAGAACAACATGTCTTTGGACTGCGGCGTCTTATTACCGGAAGAATCGCGGCCTGTGATGTAGCGGGCGGTGGTGTTGCCTGTGCCCTGGCTGATGAGCTTTTGTTTATTCAGTTCCCAGCAGGTAGTAAAGAATTCTTTTTTGTCCTGCCCGATGCGCATTCCAAAGATCAAGCTATCCTGGGTAAGGCCGCTGGCCAGCTCCTTGTCGACATATTGTTGATATTCCGATTTGCAACCCATCAGGCCGGCTGCTGCCAGCCATAAGCACAATAAACGCTTAATATTCATACACTTTAATTTCTCCATCGTTCACTCCTATAACGATTTGATTATTGTAAATGCTTGCTATAGCCCGGGCCTGGCCGGAAATTCCCAGAGGCCGGCAACCCGCAAAAGTAACACGCCCTGCACTTTTTTTTCCATAGCACACCCAGCCCAGGGAAGCATCCTGGCGGCCAAACTGGGGTTTGTACTTGTAGTCGTTCCCTCCCAGCAACAGGTCGGGTACGCCATCCTGGTTCAGGTCGTACGGCAGGATGGCGTTGACCGTAGAATACTGGGCTTCGCGCGGCAGGGCTGCGGGGATCAGCTGCCCATCCTCGTTCCACAGAATGAGGCTTCGGCTTTCGTTGAGGTGCAGTTGCAAAGCCTCCTTCAACAGCTGTTCCGGCACCAGCGCTTC